>CAYNVA010000076.1:0-6832 GCA_964400575.1 uncultured Thermodesulfobacteriota bacterium
AAGGGTCGGATAGGTGCGCGCGCCGCCGTCGACATCCATGCCGAACAGCTTTGCAAGCCGGCACACCTGCTTTGACAGCACATCCATCGAGCGCAGCAGCGGGGCTTTTTCATCAAGGGCCTCACCGCTATAGGAACAGAAAACAGTGGGGATGCACAGGGTCGATCCCTTTGCGCCGCGTTTTATAAAAGCGGGGCTGGTTGGGTCCCAGGCCGTATAGCCACGGGCTTCAAAGGTTGCACGAAGCCCGCCAGAGGGGAAGCTTGATGCATCGGGCTCACCCTGTATGAGCTCCTTGCCGGAGAAATGCATGACACAGCCGCCTTCGCGGTCAGGATCAATGAAGGCATCATGCTTTTCAGCAGTGGCGCCTGTCAGAGGCTGAAACCAGTGGGTGAAATGGGTCGAGCCCTTTTCCATGGCCCAGGTCTTCATGGCATCGGCAACTTCATCGGCTATCTTCGGATCAAGTGATGCCCTGCGTAATAACGTGTCCATGAGTGATTCGTAGGCATGCACTGACAGATAGTTGCGCATGGTTTTTATGGTGAACACATCTTCTGCGAACAGCTTGGTGCAATCAAAAGTAGTCATTTGAGAAAACCTCCTTAAAATCAAATATATATCTAGGGATATATCTAGTTAGTGGCTGAACGAAAACCCTGAACCATTAATCTGTTGGGTTCGCCCTGGGGAATGTACGAGACAGGTTTGAAACCTGTCTCTACTGCTATCTAAAATGGTTGGGTCGAGGTACGAAACCCAATGGGTTCTTTCGGGCTTAACCCAACCTGCAAAAAAATTACTTTTCGTTCAGCCACTCAGTTATAAATAATTTAGCTTAGTTCTGTAAAGCACTCTTTGCTCACGTCATTATTTTTTAATTTACCATTCCTGTCTAAAACTGTTTACAAGAACAGTGCCAAACTCTCGGGCAACCCGCCGGTTCCGCCTGCACCCGGCAGGTGTTATTGATATAACCTGCTGTTATAGCATTAAAAAAATAAACCGCTCTTTATGCATTGGAGAAAAAGACCTCTTGTTTTGGCTTTTTAAATTGACAAAATAATTACATTATTGTTACTATACCGGGGACTGAATCACAAATTTGTTTTTTAAAACAAAAATCGCCAATAAAATACAATAGCTTTTTATATGAAACAAAAAGAATCTGAAAATATAAAAATTATAAACGCGCGCTCTGCAAAGCAGCTGGCAATTCTGGCTAAAATTTCCCACGCTACGTTTCATCAAAATAATATTTCAGCCCTGCTTGAAGACGCACTGGACATCATGGACACGGAAATGGGAATGTCGCGGGGTATTCTTACCCTGCGCGTGCCGGATACCGACGTCTTAGTTATCGAAGCATCAAAAGGGCTTTCCGCAGAAGAAAAAAAACGCGGCAAGTACAAGCTCGGAGTAGGCATCATCGGCCGCGTGGCGCAGACAAAAAAACCCGCCCTTATAGAAGACTTCACAACTGACCCCTATTTTCTGAACAAGACCAGATCGCGCAAAAAGGACCTCCCCATGGCATTTCTCTGCGTGCCGGTGCTGCACAATCACGAGGTCATCGGCACCATCAGTATCGACCGGCCCAAAGATGATCTCACCATACTGCGCAGCGACCTGAACTTTTTGGCCATTGTTGCAGACATCCTTGCCGAGGCCGTAGCCCAGATACGCGAGCAGGTAGCTGAGCGGGAAAGCCTGATGGCGGAAAACCGTCAGCTGCGGCTGCAGCTTGGAGAGCTCTATCAGCCCAACAATATCGTCGGGCGCTGCAGCGTTATGCAGCAGATATATCTCCAGATAGCCCAGGTAGCCGACAGCACGGCCACCGTTCTTATCCGGGGGGAATCCGGCACGGGCAAAGAAATGATTGCCCGGGCGATTCATTTTTCAAGCTCCCGTCGCAATAACCCTTTTATTGCGGTCAACTGCGCTGCGCTGCCTGAAAACCTCATTGAGAGCGAGCTGTTCGGCCATGAAAAAGGCTCATTCACCGGCGCGATGCAGCAGCGCAAGGGCCGTTTCGAACTGGCTAACGGCGGCACAATTTTTTTAGATGAAATAGGGGATATATCCCCGGCCGTACAGGTTCGCCTTCTGCGGGTGCTGCAGGAAAAAATATTTGAACGCGTTGGCGGCACTGAAAGCATCAGGGTCAATATCCGCATCATCGCAGCCACTGCGGCAAACCTTGAGCAGGCCATAGAGAAGGGAAAGTTCCGCGACGATCTCTTTTACCGGCTCAACGTGTTTCCCATCTACATGCCCCCGCTGCGGGAGCGCCGCTCCGACATCATTCTGCTTGCCGATCACTTCCTGCAGAAATACAATGAAGTCTACGGCAAGAACATCAAGCGGATATCAACCCCTGCCATCAACATGATGATGGCCTATCACTGGCCGGGAAATGTGCGGGAGCTTGAAAACTGCATAGAGCGCTCCATCCTCACCAGCTCAGACGACGTCATTCACAGCTATAGTTTGCCGCCGTCGCTGCAGACATCAGATGAAACCAATACTGCCCTGCTGCCGGTTGATGGCGCACCCCTGACAACGCTGGTGAGCTCCTATGAGCGGGAGCTGATCGTGGATGGGCTGAAAAAGCACCGCGGCAACGTGGCCTTAACAGCCCGCTACCTTCAAACCACGCAGCGAATTCTGCACTACCGCATTCTGAGCCTTGGAATAGAAACAAAAAAATATAAGTAATCACCCCAACAGCCCTTGAACGGAAAGGCAGGAGAGGCGGCGTTTTATCCAACAGTGGCCTGGGGGCTGAAGCAGAGAACTTTTTGCGTGAGAATATCTGACATGAGGCAGAGTTTTCTGCAGTCCGTATCAAACACCCGTACAATATGTTCATATTTAGCGCTCTCGGGCAACAGGCCTGCAAGCATATTTTCCATGCCGTCCATCCATCCGGTGTTCAATCCAGCCTGCTCATTTTTGAGAAACAGCGCAGCATAAAAAATATCGGTTTCAACCAGATCCTGGAAAAAATGTGTGCCGAAGGAGAGCTCGGGCATGAGCGTCTCACCCATATATTCAATCTCAACCATGACCGAGATATTGTTGATCTCGGCAAATCGGACCGGCACTCCCAGCGCAGGTGTTGAGGTTCCCCATCTGCCAGGCCCGAGGAGCATGACAGGCGTCTGGCTCTTGTCGATTATCTGCCGGTTGAGCCTGCCTATAAGCCGTGCAATATCATATTTTTCCGAAAGGGCAAGCCGGCTGTACCCCTCCGGATCAACGGAGATAACGCGGCTGATATTCAACATGACATTGCCGCCCATAAAATTGCCCGATGAAGAAAACAATATATCTTCAGCACTGATGGATTCTGGCATATGCACGCGCGCCTGAACGCCTTTTGTCTGCAAAGGCCGACACTGCACCAAATTTATCTGGAATTGACCGTTGCGCCCGAAATTCACGGTAAACTCCGTGTCCACCGGATAATTATAGCTCTCCTCCAGCTGCTTCAGCATAGTGCGCATAATGTCTGCAAAAGGGCTTTCTGCCAGCAGGGGATCAAAAGTCAGCAGCCATGCATCCCTGTCGGCAATGCCGTGCTCCCGCATCTGATTGATGGCCTCACTGTCCCTCATGCCGAAACGGTCAAAATCAATTCCCGTATCACAGGCAACGACGCTGTCAAGGGTCACTGTTTCAAGCTCGTTTTGCTCTACATTCAAAACGTCTACATAGCGCTGGGAATATTTCCTGGTATCACTGAGGCCGGCATGCGGCCGCAGAAGCGGGCTGTCAAGAGGAACAATCCGGGGATAATCATTCTCCACGCGGTTGACAGCACGTGTCCCAAGCCCAAGCACAAGCCGGAGCATGCCTGCTTTAGGGTCCATATCCGGCTTCCAGACAAAAGCATTATAGGAAATACCAACGCCGGCAAGATCGGGGAAAAAGTAGCGCTGATGATGCGAGCCCGACACCCGTTGCACCAGAAGCGCCATCTGCTCGTCCTGCTGGTCAAGGCCCCGCTGCCTGCGGTAGGTAAGCGCATCCTCGCCCATGGTGCTGGCAAATACCTCGCGAACACATTCCTTAAAGCGTTTGAACCGCTGCTCGGGGGCTCCCTGATTGACGCAAAAAATGCTCTCGTATTTTCCGGCAAAGGCATTGCCAAAGGCGTCTTCAAGAAGGCTGCTTGAGCGGATTATTATGGGCGACTGGCCGAAATATTCAATAAGCTCCCAGAACTGATCCTCAATTTCTTCAGGGAATGTGCCCTCAAGCATCTTGTCCTTCAGAATGCGGGCCGCCTCAAAATAGCCCTCCGGTGTCTTATGCTGCATGAGCAGGTTCCACCAACCGTTTGACACAATATAGGTATAGAAAACGTCGGAGCCGATAAAAAACGAGTCATGCGGCTCAAGCCAGGTACGCCAGTCAAAGGAGCTGTCCTGCAGAAGAATTTTGCGGGCGATGAGCATACCTGCCGCCTTACCGCCGATATAGCCGGTGCCGATCAAGCGCTCTTTGATGGCAAGCAGGTCCTGAAGGGTAAGTGTTTTTTTTGCAAGTTCAATAATCCGCTTTTCGCGGCCTATCATGACCGAGGTGAGCAGCTCAAGGGGCTTATCCTGATCGACAGCATTGGGTTCCCGGCGCAGTAAATCCTGCACTTCCATGAAAAGCCGGTCCCATGAATCAAGGTTTCTTTTTGCCAGATTGGTGCTTTTGCCGGTTATATAGGACGTCAGTTTTGCCAGATCAATACTGCTGGTAACGGGTACGAAAGCACCAGCATCTATTTTGTGCGGCAGGAACATTGTCGGGGAATACCGGCCAAGAACCTTCAGCGGATGAACATACCTATCCGTGCCGGTATTATAAACGTCCATAAGCAGCTGCGTTGTTTCCCTGATGCGGGCAACGGTTTTATAGGAGTGCCGGCTGCGGATAAGGCCGAAAAAGGCAATGGTGTCGAGCTGAAACAGATACGGGCAGGTGATCCTGAAAAAATTGCCGATCATCAGGTCTGTGGCCCATGCCGAAAGCAGATCGGACAGGCAGTCAAAAACATAATAGGCGCCGATGCCTTCGCGGGCTATGATGCCGTGCACCTGCGTTGAAAATGATTCAAAGCCCAGTTTTGCATCAAGCTCATAGAGTGTCGCCGGTGCGGCAGGTTCAAGCAGCGCCTTGTGCTGGGCAAATTTCACATAGATGAGCTTCTTGTTATCTTCAATGGCCCGGCGCACAAACGGCGTCACGAAAAATGCGTAGTCATCAACGTTGTCGACCTGCCAGACCACATTGTCGCCAAGCCTGAGATGGTCGATGACGGAGTCAAGCCCTGCAAGTCCGGTTGTTGGATACAGAGATGCTTTCATGATTTATGCTCACGAAGGTGCAGAGAATACGTGCAGATGAAGCCTTATTTTTTGGTTTAGTTTTTTTACATATCTTTACGTAATAACTATGTAAATATTATATCAGAAAACTGCTATTGGCAGGAGCACGCCTCACCCAGGCCGCTGTCGTTTGTATCCAGGACGACGGCCTTTTTCGGCCTGATTTTTCTATAAACTTCATTGGCCTCTTTCTTTTCCTGATTCACGGTCAGCAGATCCTCCAGCGCTATGCCGAACAGCTTTTCATTTTCCAGAAGATAGGGCAGTATGAGATTCCAATCGGCATCGGTAAGTGCGGCATACTCGCCGCCATTGAGTTGCTCATCGACGAGTTTCCTGTGCGGGTCCCTGACATAGATAGCCCCTCCAGAGGCAAGCGAAAATATATTTGAGCCCGGGTATGGCGAGTCATATTCCTTCATGCTGCCGTCTTCGTCATTAAAGCCGATGCCGTTCAGCACAACAAAGCCGCCGCCATTGAGCGGGTCGCCTGCCATGAAAGACTCAGCCAGATAGTCCAGCGCTGTCCCGTTTATAACGACCCGCGGTTTTCCAACGGCATTAATAAGGGGTCGGCCGGCGGCATTGCCCATAATATAGGCTGCGCCACCCTTGGCTCCGTACATGAATGTCTGGCCCACATCTCCATACACCACAAGCTTGCCGTCTTTAAAAATTTGGCAGAGCTGGTCCTGCGCATTGCCGTGTACATGGATTTCCATGCCGTCGATGCCGGAAGCCAGATAGTCGCCCGAGGAGCCGTAGACATCGATCCGCACGCCGTGGGTTGCCGGGCCGAAGCCGCAGCCCGTGAAACGCTGGCCGCGGTATTTATAAACGATAAACTTTTTCCAGCCGAGCTTGTAGGCCGCAACTATCAAAACCGCATCGCACAGGTCACCTTCAGGTTCGAAATGTTCAGCGTCGATGACCAGGGTCTGCTCATTCTTCTGCGGCGGTCGTAGATCTGCGCGGGTGGCAAAATCTATATGGCAGAAGCGCGCTCCGGCTTTTTTTGCAATTGCAGGCATTGCAGCAAGGATTTCATCCAGGTTTATTTTCAGCACATGCAGCACCGAGCTTCTCTTCAGAGCGCCGGTGTCATAGCGCCGGTCCGTCAGAAGCGTCAACGCGTCGATGGCGGACTGCCTGAACTCATCGTTCTGCCGGGCAAACCCCTTGATTGTTTCAATGCAGCTTCGGAACGCTTCCGGTGAAAAAGACTTGAATCCATCCCGGACAAAGGCAAAAATATGCTGCCCGCCCTGCCCGTTTTTAGCGACAAACTGTTCCTTTAGCCTGCGGTGCATCTCTTTTTTGGCTGCCTCGTCCATGGCAGGCGCCTGTGCAGTAGTGCAGATGGCCTTGCCCCTGGGTGTTTCAATAACCTTGCCGAATTTATCCGTGCAGATGAGCTTTTTGCCGCCTGCTCCGTCGCC
>CAYNVA010000077.1:0-3205 GCA_964400575.1 uncultured Thermodesulfobacteriota bacterium
CCCGGCTTTTTTTATTTGTTGAGGATATTTAAGCGTGTGTGCTAGTATTTAATAGATTTTGTTTCCTGTACAGGTAGTGCAATAAAGCTCTTATAAAGAGTACGGGCAGCCTCAGTGCACCTGAGCATATACTGCCAGCAGAGCACTGTGTTTTGTATGCGGTGAAAGCATACACAAGGCCGGCACGTATGGCCTGATTATCTTTAATGAAGCATCCTGCATCTTGCCGGCTGTCCGGAGAAAGACAGTATCGGATGGCGTCTATTCACGCTGCTTTCACCCTGTGACCCGGCAGCTGCAGATAGGGCTGATGATTGCAGCTTTTGACTTAATAGTTTATATAAGGTTATTATTTTAAGTATTTGAAATAGCTTATTTTTTTTAAATATATATAATAGCGCCCATTGTGCTTTTGTGAATGAAGCAGCGTTCTGCGAAGACAATGGAGCCTTAAGCATAACTTCTTATAGGATTGGTTGCACCTATGATACTTCCAAAACCACAGCTTAAAAAAGATTTTGGGGATTTTGACCCCGGCAGCATTGCCGTTGATAACGGCAATATTTTTGCTCTACCGTTTACCGAAGATGATGCATCGCTCGTGATTATTCCTGTCCCGTGGGAAGTGACGGTTTCCTACAGGGCAGGCACTGCCCTCGGGCCCGAGGCGCTGCGTTCAGCCTCTTTGCAGGTTGACCTGCATGACGAGGAAATGGGGGATGTCTGGCAGTATGGTTTGTATATGCAGCCGCATCCTGAGGATATATATGAAACAAGCCTTCGTTTGCGCAAAAAGGCCGCAGCTGTTATTGCCGAGCTTGCACGGGGCGAGAACCCTGACCTCTTTGCGCAGGTATACGCCGAGATTAAGCAGCAGTTTGAAAAACTGTACGGCCGTATTGCATCGGCAACAAGCACCTATCTGCAAAGCGGAAAAATTGTCGGCATTGCAGGCGGGGATCACAGTGTAACGCTTGGCGCATTGCGGGCATATGCAGGTCATTTCGAAGCATTCGGCATACTGCATATCGATGCCCACGCCGATCTTCGAAAAAGCTATGAGGGGTTTGACTACTCGCATGCCTCGGTTATGTACAACGCATGCGCGCTTCCCCAGATTGAACGTATCGTTTCTGTAGGGGTGCGCGATTTCTGCAGCGACGAGGCTGATTTCATCAGCGTGTCCGGGGACAGGGTTAAGCTGTTTACTGACACGGCCTTGAAAAATGCTCTGTACCGGGGCATAACATGGGAGAGTCTCTGCGCGGAAATTATCGAGAGCCTTCCAGAACTCGTCTACATCAGCTTTGATATAGACGGGCTGGACCCGGCCCTTTGCCCTCATACCGGCACACCTGTGCCGGGAGGCCTGTCATTTTCCGAAGCGCAATTTTTACTGAAGCACATAGCCGAATCAGGCAGAAAAATCATAGGATTTGATCTTGTCGAGGTAGCCGGCCCTGAAGATGCCTGGGATGGTATTGTCGGAGCGCGTATGCTCTACAAGCTCTGCGGCAGGGCTATTATGTCGTGCAGATAAAAAAATGGATACCGGCTTTCGAGACTGTGTCGTTATTAAATAAAATGTCATTCTGAGGAGCCGAGGACGACGAAGAATCTCGTTTAGAAATTAATAGAAGTAAGGGCGAATGGCCATTCGCCCCTACGCAATGCCTGAGACCCTTCGTTTCACTCAGGGTGACAGTGAGGGGCTTTTAAAACACGCTCAGAGGCTCATCTTTATTACAGTGACAACCACGCAGAGTCATTTTATGAAGGGAGTATTTTTTTGACCGCATACACTGTTCATTTTATGCCTGCCGACATTCATGTGCCGGCACGCACGGGCGACAACCTCCTGCAGCTTGCTGTTGAGGCCGGCATTCACATCAATGCCGCCTGCGGCGGCGATGGCGCCTGCGGCAGGTGCCGGGTCATTGTCAAGTCGGGCGAGGTATCGTGCAGGGACTGTGAAAAGCTGTCTTCTGAGGAGTATGCCCGGGGATGGCGCCTTGCCTGCAGAACCTCGGTTTTGGGTGATGTGGAAGTGCTTATACCGCAGGAAGCAGACCTGGATAAAAAAGCTGTGCGTGAAGCGCGCGCGCATGCCATTCGCCATATAACCCCTGAAATGATCGAAAAATCCCTTATTGCTGATGCATCACCGCCAGTCTCAAAATATATGCTTCGGCTCACAGCGCCGACGCTTGCCGACAATGCAGCTGATCTTACCCGTTTGCTGCGCAGCCTTCGAAAGGACCACGGCATTGAAGTTGAAGATGTAGAGCTTGGCGTGCTGCAGGCCCTGCCTCATGCCGGGCGCTCCACTGATTGGGCAGTCACCGTTTCCGTGGCCGGACGGCGCATCATAGCGTGCGAGCAGGGCGACAGCAGGGCTTTGCAGTATGCCGCGGCATTTGATATCGGCACCACATCGCTCTGGGGGCAGCTTGTAGATATAAAGAGCCGCGCGGTTCTTGCCGAGGTGTCCGCCTACAATCCTCAGATCGCTCATGGCGATGACGTCATCTCGCGCATTGTCTATTCGCAGAAAAAAGGCGGACGCGCCCGCCTGCAGAAGGTGCTCCTTGACGAACTTAACCGGCTTATTGGCGAGCTGGTGCTGAAAGCCGGGGTTAGCCGTGAGGCTATTTCCCACATAACCGCTGCGGGCAATACCGTCATGACGCATATGCTGCTTGGAATTGACACCAAATATTTGCGGGAAGCCCCCTATGTGCCGGCTGCAACAAGTATTCCCCCGCTGCGGGCCGTTGAGCTTGGTATTGCCGCCGGGCAGGCCACGCTGATTTTTATGCTGCCCTGCGTTGCCAGTTATGTTGGCGGCGACATTGTGTCGGGCGTGGTGGCCAGCGGCATGTACGCCTCCGAGAAGCTCACGCTGTATATCGACATCGGCACCAATGGCGAGATTGTGCTGGGAAACCGCGACTGGCTCATGACCGCGTCCTGCTCGGCCGGCCCTGCTTTTGAAGGCGGCGGGCTCACCTGCGGTATGCGCGCCTCCCCAGGGGCCATCGAAGGGTTCAATGTTGCTGATGGCAGCCATGAGCCCATGATCGTCACGATCGGCCGCACGCGGCCTCAGGGCATTTGCGGGTCAGGCGCCATCAATATAGTTGCCGAATTCATGCAGACAGGTATAATCGCCCGCAACGGAAAATTCGACCGCAGTCTTTCCCTT
>CAYNVA010000078.1:0-13650 GCA_964400575.1 uncultured Thermodesulfobacteriota bacterium
TCAACTGCTGATGGCCGTGCCGATGCTGATTTTATATGAACTGAGTATAATTACGGTACGATTTTTTGAAAAGAAGAAGGAATCGCAAGCTGATTAACTGAATTTCTGCAGTTTTTTCCTGAATGCCGCAATGAGCGGGTACCCATCATGAACCGGCTGTTCTGCAAGTTGCTGCAAAAGTTTTTTCTCCGTACGTGAATTTTTTTTTGGCATCTCAATATGAAAACGGTATACCATGTCTCCATGTTTGTTGTACTTCTCTGATAAAGCCCCTTTCCCCTTAAAACGAATCTCGGACCCGCTCTTTAACCCTCTTGGAATCTTTATTTTTCTCATCCCTTCAAGGCAGGGCACTGATACGTATCCCCCCAGCAGTGCCAGATAAACAGAAATTGGCACAGTACAGATAATATCATGCCCGTCGCGCTCAAAAAACGGATGTTTTTCCACATGTACCACAATCATAAAATCACCCGATGCACCACCATCACGGCCCTGCAGCCCCATACCCCGAATCTGCAGCCTCGCTCCGGTTTCAACACCCGCCGGAATCCGGATATGAACCGGCCGCTCAGACCACGCAGAACCTTTTCCCTTGCAGCGCAGGCAGTGAGCTGTCGCAATTTTCCCCGATCCCTTACAGTTTGTGCAGAGTTGAAAAAAACCGCGCCTGTCTTTCTCCTGCCCCCTGCCACGGCACTGCTGACAGATAAGCATTTTTGCTCCCGCCCTTATGCCAGTGCCCCTGCAGTGCGGGCATGTGCCCAAAAAAGGGATATGAATCTCAGCATCGGTTCCGAGCGCGGCATCTCTGAAGCTCACCTTCAGATTCTGACGCACATCCTGCCCTTTTTTGCCACTATTTCTGCGCATATCCTGTCGGAAATAAAACCCTTCATAAAAATCACGCAACACTTCGTCCTCGGGCATATAAAAGTCGTTTTGCAGCGGCGGAGTGGTTTCACGGCGTTTTGACTCTGCTGCCTGACGACTCAGCGCGTCGTCGTAATCGACGCGTTTATCCGTATTGCCAATCGTTTCATAGGCCTCATTCACAAGCTTGAATTTTTCCTCAGCAAGCTCATCACCAGGATTTCTATCAGGGTGATATTTCATTGCAAGGCTTCGGTAGGCTTTCTTTATAGCGGCAGCGCTTGCCGAAAGGTCAACACCAAGCACCATATAGTAATCAGGCTTCATCGCCGCCTTCACCATCAAGCAGCACTTCGGGATAATAGCACATGTGCGGCCTGCACTGACGGTTATAGGTTTCGTGATACAGCTTGCGGGCTGTCTGGCGAAATTCGGTTCTTGAGGGCTTCACATCAAGCATATCCAGAAGACGCTTAAGAAACTGTACATCATGCACCTTGCGCTCAAGCGGATTGCCCCGGCCCACTACCTTGAGACTGCCGATCCCAAACTTCAAAAACTCAAACAGAGCGCAGGCGCCGCAGGGATGGTCATCCACATGCACGCGCTCCCCTATCCGTTGCCGCTCGATCATGCATGCCTGCCGCATGAACGGCAAACCCCCGTCCCGGGAACATACCTGCACCTCAAAAGGCAGCATGCAGGCATTTCTGAACATGGGGAGCACCTCTTTGCGTGCAAGCCCATGCTGAAATGTGCAAAAGCCGTCAATGTTTATGCAACGGGAATTAAGAACAAAAACCGTTGTTTCCATGGGCGGCATCTTTGCCGTAATGTCGCCGATTTCCGCAATGGAGAGATGCCGTGGAAAAGTGATATTGCCGGCGCCCAGTTCTTTAAAAAAAGCCGCAGAGCGCCAGTTGAACACTGTGCCGCCCGTGCTGATATGTATGGCGGCCGGATAGCCCTGTTCTTTTATAAATTGCAAAAGCCCGAAATCAGTAATGATAAAAGCATCAATCCCTGAATCCAACGCCTCTTCAAGATACCACCTGATAAGATCGTATTGCGCCTGCGTATAATAATGCTCGTTGACCGTAAAGTATACCGGGATACCCAGGCCGTGAGCCCTGCTGACCGCCTCTTTCAAATCTTCAAAGCGCCGGAAATGCCCTTTACCAGCAGGCCGCCTGTTTATGGAAATAACCGGGTATTGCTCATACCAGCTATCCTCTAAGACCCCGCAGAAGAATACGCCTGCTCCGGCCTTCGCAAGTTCATCGACTTCTTCGATGCTGTCAAGTGGCGATAGTATCTTCATTTCTTTCATACTTAGACCGGCAGCTCCGGCTGCACAACAATCCGGTCAACCTGCTGCCGGGTAACAACGTCGGGCAAGGATTCATGTATAAAAAAAACGGCATTGCCGCGCCGGATAAGCGGCAGGGTCATTACGGGATTATACAGATTAAAGCTGTACTTCAGGCATTCTTTGCCGCAAGGGAAAACGCCCAGGTAGTCCGTTTTTGAGGGATCATCACAGTTCGCGCTCAGGCAGAAACGGGTTGCAGAGATGAACGCAAACGGCAGATACAGCGACTTGCTGATGCTCCCGGCCGTGCCAGCAAGGTTCAGCCCCTGCAGAAGATTGTCAAACTCAACGCGGCTGATGCCCTGCTGCTGCAAGAAAAACACAGCTGCCGGCACGTCAAGATTGGACCCCTGGAAGTAATCCTGCGTTTCTGCTGGAATCTGATCCCAAATATTCATGATGCGCGGCCCTCGCTTGCTCTTGTTGAGCAGTCGCCCGAGCACAGGCTTGAGCTCAGGGTACTGGCTGCGCAGCAGATGGAGAACTCCCCAGTCATTGACAACCACTTCAGCATCAGGCCGGATCTGCGTAAGCACGTGCAGCAGCTCTTCGAGCCGCACAAGCCCGCTGTTGGTCACAAAAGGCGTCATAAAGGTAAAGCAGAGCGCTCTTTCGCGGGCACTGCGCAGTGCCGTCTCAAGCTCGGACCGCGACGGTATCAGGCGCTCACAGAATTCAGCACCAAAATAGAGCCGCGTAAAATCATCGCTCAGATAGTGCAGCTGATCGATGCTGCTTATATAAACGGCCTGTTCCATACAATGCCCCAAAAAACTGCCGGGAGCCTCTGCTGCTCCATCACCCCGGCAGCCAGCCTTTCAACCCGGCATACACATGACCGCACGGCTGCAGTCAATCAAACGGCGTTTCGTTCATCAGGCGTACGACTGGCACGCCATCAAAAAAATCTATGATGTTCAGGCATCCGTAGGCCTGATCAATGCGGGTCAGCATATTCAGATCAAGGCCGAGGGCATGACAAAGGATAACGCGGTTGACACCGCCATGTGCCACAAGCAGCAGGTTCTTGCCCGGGTGCTGCTCAAGGCAGGCTGTAAGCCTGGGTATGACGCGGTCGCGAACATCTGCAAAGCTTTCGCCGCCCTGTATCCTGTAGTTAGCTATATCCAGAGAACGGAAGTCAAATTCCTGCGAAAAACGCTCAACAATCTCCTGGCGTGTCAAGCCCTCCCACCGTCCAAGATGTATCTCCCTGAAAGCAGGCTCAGCTGTTGACCCAAGTCCGATAGCTCTGCCGATGATCCCGGCAGACTCAACCGTGCGCATGAGGTCGCTTGAAAACAGCACATCAATTTTTTCCATGCACAGCATTCGGGCAAGCCGGGCAATCTGGGCCCTGCCTTTATCATTGAGAACGACATCCATATGCCCCACATAGCGCCATTCATGGGACGTGACAAGCTCGCCATGCCGCACAAGATAGAGCCTCGTCTGGCCGGCGTGCATCTGCTCAAGCTCACGGTGTGAAGTAGAGCCTTGATTCAATACATTGCTCTGCGGCGAATCGGGGATTTGACTACTCATGGCGTGCTATGTATCGAGCTGTAATTGTACTTTGCAGCAAACAAAAGCAGAGACGCTCCGACAGGGCATCTCTGCGAACACGTATCAGAGATGCATCCGGTCACGAATCATCCGCACCATTGTTGCATTGTCTGTATGCCCGGTCATGTTTGCAGTAATCCGAGCGCGGATGGGGCGCCCAAGCAAATAGAGATCTCCGATCATATCAAGAATCTTGTGCCGCACGAATTCATCGGGGAACCGGAGCTCGGTGTTCACAACCTTCTCATTATCGATAAGAATAAAATTGTTGAGTTTGCCGCCGCTTGCCAGCCCCCGCTCTTGCAGGGCCTCAATATCCCGCAAAAAGCCGAATGTGCGCGCCGGGGCTATCTCATTCTTGAAGGATTCCTCGTCGTCCATGACAAACGTATATTCCTGCCGTCCGACCGGTTTGGGATACTGCAGCATATAGTGAATTGAAAATCGCTCCGCCGGCTCGACTATCATATGTTTTTTTCCGCCATCAATTTCACCGATAACGAATTTCTCCGTCAGGACGATATCCTCGGCAGGAGCTTCCTGCTCTTCAATGCCCGCATCCTCAATCATCTTACAAAAATCAACGGCAGAACCGTCCATTATGGGCACTTCATTATTGATCTTGATCATGAGATTTGTGATGCGGTAGGCATGCAGCGTTGCGAGGCAATGCTCTATCGTGCGTGCTGTTGAGTTGGTGTTCTGCAGGCACGTTGAGTAGTCGGTCGACACCACATAATCGATGGACGCTGGAATAGTATCATCGCTTGAAATATTTCCAAAGACTATACCGCTGCCGGGAGGCAGCGGGGTTAAAATAAGGCCGGTTTTATCTCCCGAATGCAGTCCCTGACCGCTCACAACCATGGCTCGCTTAAGCGTTCTCTGAAATCGTTTGCCTGACGGGTTTTCTTTCGCAAGAACAATGCCGTATTCTTTTATTAATTTTTTCAGATCTTTCTCTCTGATGTGTATTGCGGCAGCCGTTTTAGCCACATTGCGATCATTTTTGCGCAAATGATGCAGCAGATAATTTTTACGCCATGTCACTTCCGCCTCTGCCATGCTTAAACACTGTTCATAAGAACGGGATGGGGTATGCTGAACCTCTTCGCGTAACGTGGAGGGTAAATCCTGCGCGGAAATGATTTTTGTCGGTACAGATACAACGATTTTTTCAGTGAGATTTTTAAGTTCCTTCACATTTCCTGGCCAATCATAGTTTACCAAAAGTTCAAGAGACTCGTCATCAAACTGTTTTTCCCTGAAGCCATATTCCCTGCAAAACTGGCCGAGAAAAGCGTTGAGCATAACCGGTATATCGCTGCGGCGCTCACGCAAGGGCGGCAGCAGTATAGTGTGTTGAAAACTCTCGGCAAGCACCTTTTTTAAAACCCCGTCATGAACTGTTTTGACCGTCGCGCCGACAATACGCAAACATCCTTCTTCTTTATGCTGTAGCTGGCCAAGCTGGTCGGCAAGCCGCTTTTGCATTTCGGGCGGGACCGCATCAAGGGCCTGCAGGAACAGCACTCCCGACCCCTCCCCTGTCAGCAGGCCATTCTTGCCGGATTGATTGTCGCCGAACAGTTTATCGGCAAGTTCATCAGGAGTAAAAAAAGCGCAGTTGATCTTTTCAAATGTTTTTTTCTTATATCCTGAACCGACATGAATCAGCTCCGCCGCATGCTCCTTGCCCGTCCCGGTCTCACCCAAAAGCAAAACATGCCCCTTACCGGAGGAGGCGCTTTTGATCTGTTCCATAACCGTCACAATAGCATGGCTGTCTCCAGACAGCGCCGGCAGGTCATCACGACTGTCAGCGGCTTTTGCGCCCGCTGATCCTTTGCCGGTCATCTGCTGCTTTTCCCTGATTTTCCTGATGATACCGATGACGGCATCAAGCGAAAAAGGTTTTTCAAGAAAATCGAAGGCCCCGTGCTTCACGGCCTGAACCGCAGTATTAACCGTGCCGTGACCGGTCATCATGACAACATCAATAGCACTGTCAAAATCCTTGACGGCCTTCAAGGTCTGAATGCCATCCATCCCGGGAAGCCAGATATCAAGAAAAACGATGTCCACGGGATGAGATTTGACGATCTCAAGGGCACGGTTACCATCTGACGCCGTAAGCACGATATGGCCCTCGTCCTCAAGGCTGCCGCGAAGCGAATTCACGATGGAGGCTTCGTCGTCAACCAGCAGTATTGCGAAATTTTTCATTATAGGCTTCCCTTCTGTAACTGATCATTGGTGTCACCGGCAGTTGAATAATGAAACAGGTTCCCTGCGGCTTATTGTCGCGCACGCGTACGAATCCGTTGTGATCTGATACGATCGTATTGACAATCGCCAGTCCGAGCCCGGTTCCCGCTTTTTTTGTAGAAAAATAGGGGTCAAAAATTTTGGTTTTAAGCGATGGTGGTATGCCGCAGCCGGTGTCCGCCACCTCGATGATGACCGCGTCAAGGGCTTGATTATAAGCAGTCCTGACCGTTACCGTACCTTCATTTTCCATGGAGTGCACAGCATTGTCAAGCAGATTGATAAATACGCGTTTGATTTGATCGCGGTCGAAGCTGAAACGAATCGTATCTGTTTCCCTCGCGGCAACAAATGAAATCAGCTTGTGCGCTTCACGGTACAGGCTCAGCGTCTCATCCACAACCTCGTTGAGGTCATTGGGGAGCGGGTTGGTTGCGGGCATGCGGGCAAAACTGGAAAATTCATTCACCATGGTCTTCAGCTCATCGACCTGGTTTATGATGGTTGTCGTACATTCATCAAAAATTTCCATATCTGCCTTAATCTGGGGCTGGAACTTCTTTTTCAGACGCTGGGCCGAGAGTTTAATGGGCGTAAGCGGATTTTTAACCTCGTGGGCTATCCTCCGGGCAACTTCCTTCCAGGCAAAAGCGCGCTGCGCCTGCTGCAGCTGCGTAAGGTCTTCTGCCACGAGCACAAGGCCCATATAATTATTATCCGCGTCAAACAGCATATTTGAACGCACATACAGAAAAATCATCCTGTCGGCAAGCGACAATGCTATCTGCTGCTCAACAGATTGGAGCTGGTAGGCAATGATATCGTCTATGAACTCCTTGAGCGGAGCCAAATCTTCGGCCGCAAGCACTGCAAGATACGGACGACCAATTACCTGGGCAAGCGTGGTATTGAACATGCGTTCCGCTGAATTATTGAACGCAGTTACAATTCCATCCTGATCGGTTGAAATAACAACCGAGGCGACATTATCAAGCAAAATCTCCATATACAGGCGCCGGTGCTCAAGTTCCCTGATGGTTTCCCGCAGGTTGCCGGTCGTTGATTCAACCTGTTCTTTGCTCGCCTTAAGATCATGCGTCATTTTATTGAATGAATTGATCAGGCTGCCGATCTCGTCATCGGATGACGGTTGTATCTCAAAATCAAGGTTTCCTTGAGCGATCTGTTCTGTAGCCGCCGCCAAGGAGCCGATGGGTACGGATATCACTTTTGAAAGATGAAATCCGAACCACGTGGCGGAAAAAATGATCAGCAGCGTCACGGCAGACAGCAAAATGACATAAATACCCTTAATAGGATCTTTGGATATTTTGAGTTGTTTGTATTCCTGATATGCCCTGTTGATTGCATCCATTTTAATGACGAGGCTTTTCGGATTGTAATAATTTACCACCACTGCGCCGATAATCTCCTGTTTTCCACCGGCGATACGCACCGGAACCACGCCGCGTATAATATCACCGTCGCCTGCCGGCTGAATACGGGTAATCTCCTTACCTTCAAGCGCTTGCAGCACCAGTGCGGCATCAGAGCCGATAAAATCCTGCTCCGGTACATCGGCGCGGGCCACTTTGACCAGCAACTCTCCATTCACTGAAAATATCTCGACTACGCCGAGGTCGTACTCGGACTGTTTTTCAGCTACAAGAGTCCATAATGGCTCTGATGCACGATCCCCGAGCATTTTTTTTGCCGCGATACTGCCTGCAATCTGGCGGGCGTAATGGAGCGCTTTTGAGGACGAATTACGGTAATATGCATCTACAACATTGAGGGACTCTTCTAGAGAATTCTCCACTTTAAAGCTGAACCAGTTTTCAATCGTGTTGGTTATGAAACTGATGGATACCCAGAACAGAAGCATGGTCGGCACCAGTGACAGCCCCACGAAAGCTATGACGAGCTTTGTGCGCAGCTTCAACCCCAAAATGCCTCTTCTGCGCTCAAAAAAAAGCTTCACAACATTGCGCACAACAAGAAAAAGCAGCAGCAGCAGCAAAATTGCATTCAGATTGATGAGGCTGAATACAAGAATATTCTGAGGCAGGAGTGCCTCGCCGCTGCGGCCGCTCACGTACAGCAGCAGCGATGTCAAAGCAAGTACGACCGGTATTGCAATAAATATAATAACCTGTTCCCGCTTGCGCCTTTTCTGTTCCTCGCGCATCTGGCGTTGCAGCGTATCCTTGTCGGTTGCCATACAGCTATGCCCTCAGATAACTAAAGTTTTTATCACCATAGCACAAATCGGCTCTGAGTTGCAGGGGGTTAATAATTAATTTTCCGCGCAGGCGAAAAACTGTAAACATGGGTCCTCACGCATGACAAATATTTTTTTTATTAGAGATTAATAATTATCTCGCCTTTTAAAACTCATCCAAATAACCTTGACAATGTAAATGAATTATGCTTTTTTATTGTATTATTTTACTAGAAGCCAAT
This sequence comes from uncultured Thermodesulfobacteriota bacterium, assembly GCA_964400575.1. Classification (GTDB taxonomy): domain Bacteria; phylum Desulfobacterota; class WTBG01; order CAIYCZ01; family CAIRTM01; genus CAIWCT01. The sequence goes on from CAYNVA010000078.1 coordinate 8,543, forward strand.
ATGACTCTTGGTGATATATGCACGCAGCGGGCGGCATAATCCAACGCACTAATCAGCACATAGGGAGACACCATTGAAACAAACATTCCAGCCCAGCATATTAAAACGCAAAAGAACTCACGGATTCCTTGAGCGCATGAGCACAAAATCAGGACAGAACGTCATTAAAAGAAGACGCCGAAAAGGCAGAAAAATTCTAAGCGCATAAGCGACACTGTATGCCCTTATTTTCCTTAAAGCGTCACGAAAGAATCAAAAAAAGTGTGGATTTTATAAGGGCATATCAAAAAGGAGCTAAAAAAGAATCTCGGCATTTCAAGGTAGCAATTCTGGCAAACAACCTTCAATGGAGCCGCTTGGGTGTAACAGTCGGCAAAAAAATAGGCAGTGCTGTACAGCGCAACCATGTAAAAAGGCGTATCAGGGAGTATTTCAGGCTGCATAAAACTTTGATACCAGTATCAAGCGATATTGTTTTTACGGCAAAACCAGGGGCAGACCATCTGCACTTCGCCGACATCGAAACTGAATTCGACCGGCTTTTTGGTGCAGATGCTCCTCATGAGCCCGAATCAATAAATGAATAACCCGATATTGTCTTCAGATAGAGAGCCTCGCAACTGGATCAACAGGGTTTCCATATTTCTCATACGCTGTTATCAGGTGTTGGTATCCCCCGTTCTGGGCTCTCACTGCCGTTTTACCCCCACATGCTCCAATTATGCCATAACGGCCTTTGCAAAATATCCTTTTTTTAAAGCATGCGGCCTCACATGCTGTCGTCTGCTCAGATGTCATCCGCTTCATCCGGGTGGCTATGATCCGGTCTAAACCTTTTACTGCTGCCACAGGAGACAACGGAGCAACTCGGGATTCAGCGTGTCGGCTAAATCAACGCTATAAAATCCGTATATAAGGAACTTTCAATGGATAATGAAAAAAGAATTCTCCTGGCTGTTGCGCTGTCGATAGCCGTACTTTTCAGCTATCAGTACCTGTTTACACCACCACCAAAAAAAGTCGAGCCGCAGTCGGTACCGACTGCTGAAAAAGCTTGGGAGCGGACGCAACCCCCAACAGCTGTACAGCCGCCACCATTGCCTGCAAGCATAAACCCAGCCGTGCTGCCGCAGATGGCACCAGCCGAGACAACCAGTGACATTACTGTCGAAACCGCCCTTTTTACAGCACTTTTTTCACGTGCAAGTGGCGGCCCGACGAGTTTCAAACTCCACAGCTACAAGGAGGGTCTGGAGCCTACTGCTGCTGAGCGATTGATGAAAAAGCTCATTCCCGGCGAACCCGGGGCTCCTGCAGGCACTGCGCAAAAATACAAAGAACTTATCCACGCGCGCACAGCTCAGGAGCTGCCATTGCGCACGCTTTTTGTCGATACAAGCTCCGCCATTTCCGGCGCTGCGCAATGGCAGGTTGACCGCACTACTCTTCGTTTAGGCGAAACCGAGCAAAAAGGCAGCATAACTTTTCTTCAGCAGGACCAGCAGGGTCTGAAGCTTTCAAAACAGTTCACGGTCACGGATCGTGATTACAAAATCGGCCTCCTGCTTACCCTGAAAAACGATGCCGTATCGGCTCGCACGGGCAGCCCGGTCATTGAATGGACGGCGCATATTCCCACCAACCAAGGCGGCGGGTTCTTCGGCGGCGACACGACCAACGTGCCCCAGTTTACCTATTTACTCAAAGACAAGGTCGTTAAGCAGGAACTCGGCAAGATAAAGGAGGAAACGCCTATCGAAGGAGACATTCTCTGGACTGCCATCGAGGAGAAATATTTCATTTCAGCCCTGCTCATGCAGGAACAAAAGCCTGCGCAGGTACGCCTCAGCAAGACTGCCGATGGCATGGCAGTCTATCAAGTGATCTTCCCCGCCATTACGCTCCAGCCAGGGCAGGAAACGCTGTACAGACTGCAGCTTTATATGGGTCCCAAGGACATGGATATCCTGGCGCAGCAGGGCGCACAGCTTGAAAAGACGCTTGATTTCGGTTGGTTTGATATCATAGCAAAGCCGCTGCTCATGTGTCTGAAATTCTTCAATGGTTTTCTGGGCAACTACGGCCTGGCGATCATCCTTGTTACAATCATCATAAAAATTCTCTTCTGGCCCCTTACCCACAAAAGCTTCGAGTCCATGAAAGGCATGCAGAAAATTCAACCCGAACTTGCCGCTCTCAAAGAAAAATATAAGGATAACAAGGAGGAATTCGCCCGTCAGCAGCTCTCGCTCTACCGAAAGTATAATGTGAACCCGCTGAGCGGATGCCTGCCCATATTGATTCAGATTCCGGTCTTCATCGCACTCTACAATGCTCTTATGTATTCGATCGAGCTGCGGCATGCAAACTTCGTTTCGTTCTGGATCAATGACCTCTCGGCAAAGGATCCGACCTATATCGCCCCGATTATCATGGGCATCTCGCAGTTTCTGCAGCAAAAAATGACGCCAACGACAAGCATGGATCCAATGCAGGCCAAAATGATGCTTTTCATGCCCCTCGTTTTCACGTTCATGTTTCTCAGTTTTCCCTCGGGGCTGGTCATCTACTGGCTTGTCAATAACGTCATATCACTTGTTCAGCAGCTCTACATCAACAACAAAATCAGTGATTCAGGAGGAAAAGAATGCAGTCCATCGAAGTCGAAGCCAAAACAGTTGAAGAAGCAATCGCGCTAGCCTGTCAGCAACTGCAGACCACTGAAGACAACCTTGGCATTGAAGTTCTTGAGCAGACCCCCGGCAAAATTCTTTCCATCTTTTCCGGAAAAAAGGCAAGAATTCGTGCGGCTCTGAAAACAGCAGGTAGTAAAGCAGCGGGGTGCGGTACGGCACATGAGACTCTTGATGCTTTAAAAATTATCTTTGATCGTATTGTCCGGCACATAGACCCGGCGGCACATATCGAAACAGCAACGCACCTCGACGAGGTTATTTTTAACATCGTCGGAGATGGCAGCGGCATTTTCATCGGCAAAAAAGGACAGACGCTTGAGGCTCTGCAGTACCTGCTGAATAAAATACGCGCCAGACAGGCCGGATACATGCCGCACATTCTCGTTGATTCTGAAGGGTATCGCTCGCGGCATATCGAAAACCTCGTAAGCCTTGCCCTGCGCCTCAGTGAAAAAGCAAAAAAGAAAGGCGGCACGGTCAGCACGCCCCCCCTCAATGCTGCAGATCGTCGCACCATTCATATGACACTAAAACAGGATACTGATCTGACAACGTGGAGCAAGGGAGATGGCGGCATTCGCAAGGTTATCATTGCTCCCCGGCAGTAGGCGTACCATGAAGCCGAATACGCCAGGGGTATGCCCCCCTCCTGCCCTGTTCGGCTTCACATGCCGACCATCAATATTCCATTAATAAAAGAGCCTGAAAGCGCCATGCCTGCGTCGCTGTGCAGTACATCAGTTCACAAGCCCGGCATCACTGCCGTTATTGAACAGACAACCTGAAGACCGATCCGCAATCCTGACAACGAGCTGCAACAACGACCGTGTCTTGAAAAATAATTGAAAAATAATTAATTGTAAAAGTCTTTTTTTTTTGTTTAAATGAAAAAAAATTATTAAATACAACCTATGGCACTTGAAGGCAATCTAGAAACGTTTTATCTCTCCAGTCTTTTTCAACTGCTGTCCAACGATAAAAAGACGGGGAAATTACGTATTACACATGATGACGATGTGGTCACCGTCCACTTCTTCGAAGGCACAATTGTCTCTGCCACCAGCACTGACAATGAAAAACATCTCGGTTACCTGCTGCGCAGCGAAGGCATCATCGGTGACATAGAGCTTGAAAAACATCTGCTGATTGCCAGAAACAGAAAGGAGCGGCTCGGCAAGGTGCTTGTTGATGAATGCTTTATCTCAAAAGAGGAGCTCGACAAAGTCATCCGCATGCAGGTCGAAAATATTCTCTTCGGCCTTTTCCACTGGCTCATAGGCAAATTCCGGTTTGATGAATGCCAGATTTCAGTTCCAGAAGATACAGACACACAGTTTGAAACCATGGAATTGATCCTTGAAGCTTCCCGAAGAGTTGATGAAATGTCGGTGCTGGAAAAAAAAATTCCGGCAAAGGATCAAATACTGCGCTACACGGCTGATGCTGCTGCGGCAAACAGACAAACAAAACTCAACCAACAGGAAAATGCCGTTTTGCGCCTGGTCAATGGCATGCGCACTATAAAGGAAATCATGTACCAGAGCGGCTATGATGAATTTACCTCAGTAAAAGCTCTGTATACTCTTTTGTCCGCCGGCATAATAGACGTTAAAGAAAAAATAGATCTATCGCTCCAGACAGATGTGTCACAGCATGCGCCTGATGCTTCGGCAGACAGTATGGCCCAGAAAAGAGACGCCGCTGATTTAACCGGACAGCAACCAATAAAAAGCCCGGGTCTCCACATTGCACAGAAAAAAACCCCTGGAGGAATCCCCAAAAAAAATAACCGCTTCTTCAGCATCGGCTTCGCAATCATAGTCCTTTTTGCCCTTGCATCAGGAGCTGTGCTGTTTTTTACAATGGGGGGATTAAATGCCCTTTTCCGCACGACCGAATCCATTCCTGTACAAACGCGGCCATCGGCGCTTAAGCCGCTGGATGAAACCGAGCAGCCTGCAAAGAATTTAACTGAAACACAATCCATGCAGGACAAAAATTCTTTCTTTTTTCTAAACCTTCCTGCGGGTTTTACCTATACAGATACGACAACCCCCCGCAAATCACTTATTGCTGCAACATACGCAGCAAATATTACCGTAGAAATTGAGGCTAAGCACTGGTCCGGGCCGTGGAATGCCGAAGATGAAATGTATAAAAAAATTGCAGAATTTCAGGATAGTCAATCAGGCAGAGCACGAGCGGCCATTGAATCCCACGGAGTCATAAGCATAGGAGGTGGGCAGGGATATAGAATAACATCGGCAGAAACTATAAATGCCGCATTATGCATGACGCATCTTTATAGGCTTGTTGGATACAAAAAAATAATTTCGATTCAAATCATGTGCAAAAACTGCAAACAGCCGCAAACCAGCAGTTTGTTCAGCAAAGTCGATGAAACAATCAAGA
>CAYNVA010000079.1:0-1797 GCA_964400575.1 uncultured Thermodesulfobacteriota bacterium
AGTATTATGAAAGCAGGAAGCAATTTAGAAAAGGTTCTCAGGGCAGGGCATTTCGCGGTGACCGGCGAGCTCGGGCCGCCCCGCGGCGCAGATGCTGCTGTCGTGAGGGAAAAGGCGCAACACCTGAAGGGGATGGTTGACGCTGTCAACATCACTGACAACCAGACCGCTGTGGTCAGGATGGCAAGCTGGGCAGCCTCCCTCATCCTCATCCAGGAAGGGCTTGAGCCGAACTACCAGATGGTGTGCCGTGACCGTAACCGGCTTGCCATGCAGGCTGACATCCTTGGCGCCTATGCTCTCGGCATCAGGAACATGCTGTGTCTGACAGGGGATCACCAGAAATTCGGTGATCATCCCAAAAGCAAAAAAGTATTCGATATTGATTCCATTCAATTCATCAGCATGGTGAAGAAGATGCGGGACGAAAGCAAGTTCCAGGGCGGGGAAGAGATAACCGTGCCGCCGCAGATGTTCATCGGCGCGTCGGAAAATCCGTTCGGCGAGCCCTATGAATTCAGGGTGCTGCGGCTTGCAAAAAAAATCGAAGCAGGCGCGGACTTCATCCAGACCCAGTGCATTTACAATATGGACCGGTTCCGCACCTGGGTCAGGCAGTCGGTGGACATGGGGCTTACGGAAAAGATTTATATCCTGGCAGGAGTCACCCCCTTCAAGAGCGTGGGCATGGCCAAATATATGCAGAAAAATGTGCCGGGCCTCGATGTTCCCGATGCGCTGATAAAGCGCCTCGAAGGCGTTGACAAGAAAGACCAGGCCAAAGAAGGCATTGCCATGTGCTGCGAGCAGATCCAGGAATTTAAAGAGATGAAGGGCGTGGCCGGTGTGCACATTATGGCCATTGAGTGGGAAAAGCGGGTCCCGGAGATTGTGGAGAAGGCCAAGCTTCTGCCGCGGCCGAAGATGGAAGGGTAAAGGATTCAAGGGTCCAAGGGGTCAGGTCGGGGTACAGTGCGAGGCCGATAACGATTCTTGAGACACTATTCACGAGCCCATAACCCCCATGCGCTCAATGAGTCATCAATATAAAAATTGGGAAAGTCCAGTAACAAAACCTTTTGATCATGCATAAAAAACTGCTGACAATTTTCCTGTCATTCTGTTGTCTGCTCTGCAGCCTGATAATCCCCGATGCAGGTGCGGCGGAGAAGAATGACCCTGCGCAGAAACCGCCTCTCGGCCAGGACCTCCTCAGTGCGATACCGGCAGAGGGCGCATACCCTTCCGAACAGCCGATCTATGTTTCAATTTCAACGGTGTTCCAGGACTTAAAGCGGCCCCCGGTCAGATTTTACCATGACCGGCACGCCCGTGCGCTCGGGGCTGAAGGCTGCGAGGCATGCCATCCAAAGGATGCCGCCGGGGAACTCATCTACAGCTTTCCCATCAAGGAAAATAGCCGCTCGCCGGAGACACTCATGAACTCCTATCACAATGCCTGCATCGGCTGCCACAATAAGCGCAGGATTGAGGGGAAGTCTTCCGGGGCGGTAACCTGCGGGGAATGCCACCGCACGGACGCAGGTTATCACAGCATTGAATATTTACCGCGGCTGCCCGACTATTATGAGCCGCTGCGCGACACCTATCATCGCGACTGCATCGCCTGCCACAAGGACCCGGCCAAAACAGCACACGATGCAACAAAGCTTGACTGGAAAAGTTTCTACCTCAGAGAAAACTACCTGATTGAGGCGTCATGGCCGAAGGTGGTGATGGACTATGGGCTTCACTACCGGCACGAGCAGGCGCTGGACAGAAAATGCGAGCTCTGTC
>CAYNVA010000080.1:0-4607 GCA_964400575.1 uncultured Thermodesulfobacteriota bacterium
CGCACCCGCGGCAATAAAAGCCAGGCCGCAAAGCTGCTCGAGCTGAGCTACCCGGCGCTGCTGAGCAAAATCACCGAGTACGGCATAGTCTATGAAGATTAATGCTGCGGGCATGAGGCCCGCCCCTGCATCGGGACGCCAAAAGTTGCCAGGGGGTTTTTCCGTGCACAGCACGAACAACAACTAAAAACCCCCGCGTTCTTTTTTCGCGCAGGCGTTTTCGGTTTCGACCCTGTCGTCAACCCATCAGGAGACTCCCCGCCCATGGAAGCAGCAGCACTTGAAAAAACTGACGAGATTTTAGAAAAATGGCGGCCGCAGAAGGGCAACCTCATCATGATACTGCACGAGGTGGAAAACACCTACGGCTACATACCCCCCGAGGTCGCCCGAAAAATCTCCCGGGACCTTGCCATCCCCCTTGCCCGCATCTACGAGGTGCTCACTTTCTATCACTACTTTAAGCTCACACGACCGGGTAAATACAAGATATCGGTATGTCTGGGCACGGCCTGCTATCTCAAGGGCGGAGCAGAAATCCTGAATGAAATCAAAAACATACTGCATATCAAGGAGGGCCAGACAACCGAAGACGGGCTGTTCTACCTCGAGTGCGTTCGGTGCCTGGGGTGCTGCGGGCTTTCGCCGGTCATCGCGGTCAATGATACAATCTACGGCAATCTGAAAAAAGCTGATGTGGTGGATATAATTTCAAAGTATTCAAGGGAGGCATAACCAATGGCCAGAATTTCTCCCGATGATCTCGGGGTAATTAAAAAATCACAGGGCGAGCATCACGGCGACTTCATCCGTGTGGGCATGAGCACCTGCGGCATCGCCGCCGGTGCCGACAAGGTCTTTCGCGTGCTTGGCGAGGAAATCAAAAAACGGGGCTCAGCCATAGCTCTGCGCAAATGCGGGTGCCTGGGCATGTGCCATGCCGAGCCCCTGGTGGAGGTTGCTGTAGAGGGAATGCCGCGCGTGGTCTACTGCCGGGTTGATGAGGACTGCGCCCGCGAAATTTTCCGGCGCCACATTGAAAAACGCAAAATACTGCAGGATTTTGTCATTGACATGCAAAGCGAGGATGCACAGTGATGAATGAGAAAACCGTTTTAATGATGGACACCTCGGCTGCCGGTGATGCGGCTACGAAGGACTTTCACGATACGTTCACAAACGCGCTGCGCGAAAGCAATCTCTCGGCGCAGATAAATCTTGTGCGGGTGAGCGACATCGGCATCTACAACCACGGCATGGTGCTGAAAATTCTGCCCGACGGCATTACCTATGCCGGGGTTGATGCGGGCGATATCAGGCGCATTATCGGCGTCACGCTCAAGCACGGCAACCGCATACAGGACCTTGCATACAAGCCCCGGGCCCGGCAATTGCGCCTGGTGCTTAAAAACTGCGGCCGCATCGACCCTGAAAGCATCGACGATTATATCGCCGCCGACGGCTACCGGGCCCTGCGCAAAGCAGTGTGCGAGAGCTCGCCCGAACAGGTCATCGCCGAGATCAAGGCAAGCGGCCTGCGGGGCAGGGGCGGTGGCGGCTTCCCCACGGGGCTCAAATGGGACATGACGCGCGAAGTGGCAAGCGCTGAAAAATACGTGATCTGCAATGCCGACGAGGGCGACCCCGGAGCCTACATGGACAGAAGCGTGCTTGAGGGCAACCCGCATGCCGTGATCGAAGGCATGCTGCTTGCCGGTTTTGCCGTAGGGGCCACACAGGGCTATTTCTACATCCGCGCCGAATACCCCCTTGCCATTGAGCGCGTGCAGCGCGCCATCGACCAGGCACGCGACTACGGCCTGGTGGGCGATACTATCCTGGGCTCCGGTTTCAGCATGCCGCTTGACATCCGCCTGGGGGCCGGCGCATTTGTCTGCGGCGAGGAAACCGCGCTCCTCGCCTCCATCGAAGGCAAGCGCGGCACCCCCAGCCCCCGGCCGCCCTACCCGTCGGTCAAGGGCCTGTGGGGCAGCTCCACGGTCATAAACAATGTCGAGACACTGGCAAATGTTGCGCCCATCATTTTAAATGGCAGTGCATGGTTTGCAAAATTCGGCACTGAAAAATCAAAAGGTACCAAGGTTTTCGCCGTCACCGGCAAGGTCAAAAACTCAGGCCTCATCGAAGTGCCCATGGGCACGACGCTGCGGGATATCGTGTATGAAATCGGCGGCGGCACTGCTGCCGGGGCAAAATTCAAGGCCGTGCAGACCGGCGGCCCCTCGGGCGGCGTTATCCCCGAGCAGTTTCTCGACACCGGCGTCGACTATGACAACCTGCAGAAGCTCGGGTCCATCATGGGCTCGGGCGGCCTTATCGTCATGGACGAGAACGACTGCATGGTTGACATTGCCAAGTTTTACCTGAAATTTTGCGTTGACGAATCCTGCGGCAAGTGCTCGCCCTGCCGCATCGGCGGATGGCAAATGCTGCATATATTGGAGGGCATATCCGAGGGCCGCGGCACGCTTGATGACCTTGACCGGCTGCAGCGCATTTCAAAGGCCATGCAGAAGGCCTCGCTGTGCGGCCTGGGGCAGACAGCGGCCAACCCCGTGCTCTCCACGCTGAAATATTTCGAGCAGGAGTACCGCGAGCATATCGTCAACCACCGCTGCCCGGCCCGCACGTGCAAGGCTCTGCTTGATTTCGCGATCGTCAAAAACAAGTGCAAGAAGTGCGGCCTGTGCGCCCGCACCTGCCCTGAGAAAGCCATAACGGGAGACCGCGAGCATGGCTATGCTATTGATAAAACCCGGTGCATCAACTGCGGCATGTGCTTCGAGGCATGCAAATTCGACGCAGTGGAGAGGAACTGACCATGGTAGAGCTTTTAATCAACGGACGACCCGTCGAAGTGCCCGACGGCATCACCATACTTGAGGCGGCACGGCATGTGCAGGTAAAAATTCCCACGCTGTGCCATCACCCGGACCTGCCCCCAACAGCGGCCTGCGGCATCTGCATCGTGCGCATCGAGGGAACGAGCAAGCTCTTGCGCGCCTGCTGCACGCCGGTTGAGCCCGGCATGCGCATCATCACCCACGACCCCGAAATCGTGGAGGTGCGGCGCACCGTGCTTGAGCTGATTTTATCCAATCATCCCAATGACTGCCTCAAGTGCGGCCGCAACCAGAGCTGCGAGCTGCAGAAACTGGCAGCTGATTTCGGCATTACCGAAGATATTTTTCAGAAGTTTCTGGGAGGCCAGCCCAAAGACGACTCAACAAACGCCTTTGTCATCGAGCCCGACAAGTGCATTCACTGCGGTCGCTGCATTGAAATCTGCCAGGAGGTACAGGGCGTGTGGGCTTTGTCATTTCTCGGGCGCGGGTTTAACTCGCGCTTTGCTCCGGCCGCAGGCATGAAGCTTGCCGAATCGCCCTGCGTTGTCTGCGGCCAGTGCTCATCGCACTGCCCCACGGGCGCAATATTTGAAAAAGACGACACCCTCAAAGTATGGCAGGAGCTGCAGAACCCCGACAACCATTGCGTGGTGCAGATGGCGCCGGTGGTGCGCGTGGCCCTTGGCGAGGCTTTCGGCATGGAGCCCGGCGCCAATGTGACCGGCAAGCTCTACACCGTGCTGCGGCGCTTGGGGTTCAAGGCTGTGTTTGACACCACTTTTGCCGCCGATGTGACTATCATGGAAGAGGCCACCGAATTTGTCGAGCGCTTCGTGCACGGCAAAGGCCCACTGCCGCTTATCACCACCTGCTGCCCCTCGTGGGTCATCTATCTTGAAAAGCAGGCGCCCGATATGATCGAGTACTTCTCCTCCTGCAAATCCCCCCAGCAGATCAGCGGACTTTTGGCAAAAACCTATTATGCAAAAAAGATGGGCCTGGACCCGTCAAATATCATCGTCGTGTCAATCATGCCCTGCACCTCAAAAAAAACCGAGCTTACCCGCACAGAGGAAATGTATGCCTCGGGCTACCAGGATGTTGATTATTCCCTCACTACACGCGAGCTTGCCCGCATGATCAAGCAGACAGGCAAAGACTTTGTAAACCTGCCCGACAGTGAGCCCGACCATATACTCGGGGACTACACGGGCGCCGGCGTCATCTTCGGCACCACGGGCGGCGTCATGGAGGCGGCGCTTCGCAGCGCCTACTGTTTCATCACGCAGGAGAAGCTCGGGAAGCTTGAGTTTGAAGATATCCGGGGCCTCAAAGGCGTCAAAGAGCTGGCCATCGATATCGCCGGCAAGAAAGTGCGCGTGGCTGTGGCCCACGGTTTGGGGCATGTGATGAGTGTGCTGAACCGCGTGCGCGATGCAAAGGCCAAGGGCGAGCCATCGCCCTATGATTTTATCGAAGTGATGGCCTGCCCCGGCGGCTGCGTGGGCGGCGGCGGCCAGCCCTACGGCGTGACCGACGAGATCCGCACCAAGCGCGCACAAGGGCTCTATCGGGACGACCGCGACAAAGAGCTGCGCCTCTCCCACGAAAACCCCTATGTGCAAAAGCTGTATACAGAGTACCTGCACGACCCCCTAAGCCCAATAGCCCACGAGCTGCTGCATACGCATTATGTGAAGCGGGGGGATGTGTGATTGAATTGGGGAAAAAGTGAAACCC
>CAYNVA010000081.1:0-7940 GCA_964400575.1 uncultured Thermodesulfobacteriota bacterium
ACATATTGGGCTTGAGGCAGACGCGGCTTCCCTTTTTGACAAAAGCCTCCATGCCGCCGATCATTGCTACAGCCTTTCTGACAGCATCGATGCGGCTGCCCGTCACAGCTGCAATGGTTGCTTTCGGCTGAGGGGCTGCACATGATTTCAGTGGATCAAAGAGCGCCGGAGGCAGTGTTGCCGCAGCAGTAAAGGTTGCTGTTTTCTGGAGGAAATCTCTGCGCGTGATCTTCATGGAAAGGCTCCTTTTTGCCTGGTTACCTGCAACGTCATTCCAATAGATTATAAAACGGGCCACAGGGTGTGTCAACCCCGGGATGCTCCGCCGCTCCAGCGGACAATTGTGCGTTGGGCTTTTTTTATACCGCCCTCGATCAGCATGGCCAGGGCTGCAATAATCATGATGAGCCCGACAGCTGAAAAAATAAAAACTATCATGGGCCGGCCCTGCAGGCGCTGGCCGAAATACATGACATAGGGCTGGTGCAGCAGGTAGATGCCGAAGGAATAAGCCCCGGCAAGGGGCAGCAGGGGGCCGATGATCGCCATGCGCTCAAGCAGCCGGGAGGCCTGCGCAACGATGATGAAAAGGCCCGTAGCGATGAGGCCGTCGGTGAAGGCATAGGTAAAGCCGGGCTGGTAGCTTGCCCCGCCAAGCCCGTAGATGAGTATGCCCGCTGCAAGCAGGGGCCATGAAAAAAGCAGCCGCTCAACTTTAGCAGGCTGGTGTGAAAACACTATGGCAAGCGCCATGCCCGCGGCAAATTCCCAGAGCCTGCAGCCGAAGAATGCGCCCATCACGAAATTTCCGTCCGCCTCCAGTATGCCGAAAATGAAGTATCGGCTGCAGACAGTGATGCCGGCGCACAGGCACAAAAAAACCGCTGGTCCGACTTTTTGCAGCAGCCGGTACAGAAGCGGGAAGACGATATAGAGCTCCAGCAGCAGCCCGAAAAACCACCAGGCTGGAGTGAGATAGAAAAACATCGTGTCGACCGGCCAGACCCGGTCTCCGAGCAGGCTCAAAAAAAAGCGATAGTCGATGGCTTCCGTTCGCTTGATAAAGGGCGAAACGAGATAGATAAGGTGGGCAGCCCAGTACAGGGGGAAAAGGCGAAGAAACCTTCGGCCATACCATGCAGCCCAGCCCTTCTGCGCCGGGGCGCTTTTAAGCAGCCCGAGCGTGAGGCTGAAACCGCTCAGCGCCAGAAATACGCCCACTGCCTGAGGCCCCCGCTGAAACAGGGATGCAAACAGGCCATCCATGATGCAGTTCAGCCATCCGGTAATTGACTGGCCTGCGCAGGCGCCCATATAGTCCGGGAACCGCGCCAGGCTGAGCGGCCAGGGATAGCGGCCCGTGTCGTAGGCGCTGAAGCAGTGAAAAAAGGCGATCCAGATGATGGAGATGCCCTTCATGGAATCGATCCAGGTGAGGCGGGCAGGCCGGCATGAAGACGGGCATGAACAGGCTGGCATGGGCTTATGTATGTTTAAGGTTTTTTAGAAAAGAAGCCGGGATTCTTGATTTTGGATTTTAGATTTTCGATTTTGGATTCCGACCCCCGACCTCTGATCTCCAACTTCTGGTGTTTGAGTTTGATGCCGTCAATAAGTTTATAGTTCTTCCGATTGGCAGTGAAATAGTCCGGATTAGGCTATACATGTATTACCGGCGCTGTGCAATGGTTTTGATTGCCGTGGGCACAGATGGCTTGCCGGGCTTTGACTTTTAACATAGAAGAATGACATTTATTTAATTTCGACACACTCTTCAAGGGGAGAGGGAACACCTCACGGTTACCTGCAGTGATGTGAGGGGGTAGGGGATGGTCACTACAACCATCAAAATAAAATGGCATAATCTACTGCTATCCCTCTAAACTATTTAACCTCGCCAGCTACGGCATTTTCGAGCATGGCCCGGGCGATGAGATAATCATACAGGCTGTTGTTGTAGTTTGACCGGGCATAGGTCAGCAGGGTCTGGGCATCCAGCACATCGGTCGTGGTGGACATCTGCTGGTTGAAGCGGTTTTGATAGATGCGGAAATTTTCCTCTGCCCGGGCTATGGCGGTGCGGGACACGCCGATGTTCTTCCAGTTCTCCTGGCAGCTGAGCCAGGCCGCCTTTACCTGCAGCATGACATTGTCGACCACCTCTTTTTTCACTTCCCGGGCTTCCAGCAGCTTCACCTTGTGCTCGCCCACCACATTGCCCTTCTTGCCCCACTCCCAGAATGTCCAGTCAAGGTTCACGCCAACATGCCAGGATTCGGGGTCCTGATAGAGGCTGCCGCGCATGTCAGCCTGATTGCCGTGGCGGTTGTAGGAGGACATCAGAAAGGCTTTCGGGAAATAGGTTCCCTGCGCGAGCTTTACGCCGGTCTGCGCCTGTTTGATGGTGGTGTCGATTTCTCCGATAACGGGCCTTTGCTGCAGAGCAAGGCTTTGATAGTCGGTAAGGGCAAGCCCCAGGTTCTGCGCCTCTCCTGTCTCGGCCACCTCGACAGCCGCGTTTACATCCTGATGCAGCACGGTGTTGAAAGCGGCGCGGGCAAGCTCAACGCCCTGATCGGCGCGCACGAGATCCTGCTCAGCCTGCGCACGGCGGACCTGCGCCTCCAGCAGATCATTCTTGGCGATCATCTCCTGCTGGAAAAAGTCGCCCGCCGTTTTTTCATGGGACTCGATCTGTTCTACAGCCTGCCGGGCAACCTCACGGAGCTTCTGGGCCTTGAGTATGGTGAAGTACGCGGCCTTGACATTGTAAACAAGATCATAGCGGGCAGTTTCGTTTTTGAGCCGCGCCACATCAACGCCCAGCTTCTCGAGCTTGTATTTATTATAAATCTCGCCGCCCGTGAAGAGCGGCTGCACCACATGCATATCCCACCGGTACATGTTCTGCGTGCCGATAACGGCATTGATCTTCTGGGGGTAGATCTCGCCTGCCGGCATTTTCATGCGCGGCGGCTCATTGAGGCGCGCATAGGTGTAGGATGTGCCCACCTTGGGAAGAAAGTCGGCGCCGGCGGCCTTGCGGCGATGCTCAGCTGCCTGCATGCCCAGGCCCGATGTTTTAAACCCGGGATTCTGCTCAAGGGCGATGGCAATGGCTTTTTCAAGGGTGAGCTGCGTGGCATTGTCGGCGGCGATGCAGACTGTGGCAAATAAAATAATACAAAGAGCCAGCATCACCATTAACACAGGCTGAAAGCGACTTATGACCAGTCCGGGATTTTCTTTTCCGTAGGGGAGGGGTTTATCCCCTCCCGCACGGGCGAGCATAAAGCCCTCCCCTGCGTTTAATCTGTATTTCGTCACTCCCGCGTAAGTGACAAGCCACCTGTTTTTACTTTTAATGTATCGGCACATGCTTTACTCCATCTTTTGAATCCTGTTTTTTTATGAAAAGGCAGAAAATAACGGCAAACATCCCCATGATCGTCAGCCAGAAGATGTCGCTCTGCACGGCATAGACATAGGATTTTACCGTGGTGAAAAGCTCAAGCATCTTGAGGGCTTTTTTATCAAGCAGCTGGTTGGGCGTGCCCTGAAAGTGCAGGTAGCCCTCCAGAGACCGCAGGGTATTCATGGCTGCGATATTGCCGTAGTTTATGGTTCTGCCGAATGACTCAAAAAACGTGTCGGCCTTCCGCTCAAGGATGGTAACGGAAATAGCAGTGCCCACGCTGCCTGCAAGCAGCCGGGCGACATTCTGGCCGCAGGCGACAAGATCAAGCTTGTCCTGCGGCACGCCGCTGTATCCGATGGCCTGAATGGGCGGGAAGCAGAACGCTATGGGGATGTTCCATAACATAAAGAGCCACATCACCGTGCTGCGCTCGGTGTAAAGATCAACCGTGCTGAGCGCCAGGCCGCTGAGGAACATAACAATAGATGAAAAGAAAAAAAGTTTTTTCGGATCGTATTTGTCCGACAGATACCCCGCAATCATAACGCCCACGCCGGCCATGATGGAGCCGGGCAGCATGGTCAGTCCTGTGGTGAGCGTGGTGAACTGCCGGAACCGCTCAAGATAGAGGGGCACCATCATGAAAATGCCATAGATGGCAGCGCTCATGGCGAACATGCAGAGCATGCTTAAAGTGAAATTGCGGTGTTTGAAAATCCGCAGGTCAAACAGCGGCTTTTCCGTATGGAGCTCGATCCAGATAAACAGCGGCAGTGAAATGGCAAAGATGACCACAAGCATAAGGATAAAGTCCGACTGCAACCAGCCGTTCTCCTGCCCCTTGCTCAAAAAAGCGATAAGCGAGCCGAAGGTCAGAGACATGGTGATAAAGCCGGGCAGGTCAAATGATTTTGCAGACGCATCCCGCCTGCCCGTTTCCCAGAGCACCACAAGAGTAAGAAAAGCGCCGATGATGCCGATGGGCAGGTTTACGTAAAAAACCCAGCGCCAGCTCAGATGCTCGGTGATGATGCCGCCCAGTGTTGGCCCCAGCGCAGGCGCGCAGCTTGCTCCGAGACCGTAGACGCCAAGGGCCAGGCCCCGCTCCTCCTCGGGGAATACCTCGCAGAGAATTATCATGCCGATGGGCACGACAATGCCTTCGCCGAGGCCCTGGCAGAAGCGAGCTACATTCATCATGCCGATGCTGGTGGCCTGGCCGCATATGGCGGAAAATACGGTAAAGATGATAAGCCCCAGCAGATAGGTGTTGCGATGCCCGAGCACAGAGCCCAGCCAGCCCACGCTGGTCATGGCGATGGCAGCTGCTATGAAATAGGAAATGATGACCCACTGCACGCCATAGGTGTCGGTATTGAGCGAGGCCATCATCTTTGGGAGCACCACGTCTACGATGGTGCCGTCAAGCAGCGTGATGAAGATGCCGATCATCACGATGAAGGCGGCGGTCCACTTTGACCCGGGCTGGGTAGATAATTTTTCTGCCATAGAATGTGCTGCTTTAAAGAATTTCCGTATTTAGAGAGTTTTTATCCGTCATTCCGGCTTGTCCGGAATCCTTTCAACCGAGAGAGTAAAATTTGGTTGTTCGGAGTTTCCACATGCTAGTGCACCGCACTGCCTTTTTGGTGTCGTAGTCGATGGGATCGGCATTCCTGCTAATGATTCCGGTCAAGCCGGAATGACAGAACGCATGCTGTGGACAGCCAGCCGAACTTTTTTAATTCAGCTTTATCCCGATCGTCACAGAATAGCCGGGCTTTAAAAGATGCCCGGGGTCGTCGGTAATCTGAATTTTTATCGGTATGCGCTGTACGACCTTGGTGAACTCGCCGGTGGTGGTGTCGCGCGGAATGAGCATGAACTGCGCGCCCGTGGCATCGCCGATTTTTATCACCTTGCCGCGGAACGTTTTGCTTGAAAATGCGTCAACCTCAAGATCAACCTCCTGCCCCAGCTGCACGCCTTTCATCTTGGTCTCTTCCAGATGGGCCCGCACAAAAACATTGTCGATATCGTAGATGCTGAAGATGGGGAAGCCGGGCGTGACAAAGTCGCCGGCATGAATAAACTTTTTTGCCACCACGCCGTTTATGGGGCTTTTGATCTGCGTGTGCTGAAGGTTGAGCCGGGCCACTTCAAGGCCTTTTTCAGCCTCCTTGGCCTCCTTCTCAGCGGCCATAATTTTTGTTTCAAGCTCTTTGACCACAAGCTTTTCGGCGACTACGCGCTCGTAGGTCTCTCTGGCTACACTCACGCCGAGTTTGGCGGAACTAAGCGTTGCCAGAGCTGCCGTGCGTTCGGCATGTATGTTGTCGAACTGATGTTTGGCAACACTTCTGGTCTCATAGAGGTTTTCAACGCGTTTGAAATCGCGCTCCACCCGCTCAAAACCTGCCTGCGCTTTTTTTAGATCGTCCTCGGCTTTTGCAATGCCGCTCTGCGCAATATTGGTTTCGTGATCAACCACCTGCGTGGTTCTCTCAAGCGTCACTTTCAAAGCCTCGACATTTTTGAGCGCCTTTTCAGCTTTTGCCTGCGACAGCTCAACCTGCGCCTGGTAATCAACCGGGTCAAGCATGGCCAGCAGCTGGTCTTTTTTTATCTCATGGGATTCATCCACCAGCAGCTCTTTGATGTGCCCGGGCACGCGAGGGGTCATGTTGATGAGGTCGGACTCAACGAATGCATCATTGGTGATGGCATGGGTGAACCGGTAATAGAGCCAGATCATGCCATAGGGTATGCCGGCTATAATCACGATAATGCAGATGGCATTGGTGATTCTGCTTTTCAGGTCAGCGGTTTTCCATTTGTCAAGAAAGCTCATTGTAATTCTCCGGTTTCTGTGGTCGGCATGCCGACAGTAAACAGTTTTAAAATATGATTCTTAAAAGCGGTGCGCTCATAGACGCGCGTATTCATGGAGCGCCCCATGTGCTGAAATACATTTTCCTGAGAAAAATAAAAAAGAAGTATCGATACAAGGCTCATTTCGGCAAGCTGCGCATCAAGATCGGGACGTATAAAGCCCAGCTTCTGCCCCTGCTGCAAAAAGCCGGCTATGCGCTGAGAAACTTTTATGAAGTACTTCTCAGTGAGCAGGGCAACATAGTGGCCGTTGCCGCTGATTTCGCGCTGAATGATATTGTAGACCCTGGCGTCCTTGGCGAATGTCTGCTCGAAGTGGTCGATGATGGCGCACAGCGTAGCCTGCGGGTCGCTGTCTCTGGTAAGAAGTCTCTCAAGGCCCTGATAGAAAAGCTCCAGATTTTCTTCAAGAAGTGCTACGTACAGGGCCTCTTTGTTTTTGAAGTGATAGTAGATCATGGGCTTGGTGAGCCCGGCCTTTTCAGCAATCTCGCGCATGGAGGCGGCATCAAAGCCTTTATCAAAAAAAACTTCAATGGCCGCTTCAATAATTTTTTCTTTTGACGTTAGCATAGATGCTTCCCACTTATTTACCTACCGGTAAGTAAGTTGTAGCACTGGCAAGCGGCAGGGTCAAGCAAAGATTTGTAATAGCCCGTAAAAGCTTTTAAAAGTATATTATAAGCAAAGTCTTCGAATCTGCTGCGATGCTTTTGCCGACGCTACAGCAATAAAGCTGCAAAACCGTGACATTTTGACAAGCGGATTGAAGTTGACATGCCAGTTTCATTTGCTATGATTTTTTTATAGTCTAACTATACTGGTGGTTCCTATGGAACTCAAACGCATCACCGACTACCTTGACTCATATCTCGACATCGGCTCTTTTCAGGACGACTCAGCCAATGGCCTGCAGGTTGAAAACAGCGAAAACGTCGAAAAAATAGGTGTGGCTGTCGATGCCTGCCATGAGGCTATCTGCAAGGCCAGTGAGGCCAAGTGCGATCTGCTTATCGTGCATCACGGACTTTTCTGGGGCCGGCAGCAGATTATTGTGGACAATCACTTCCAGCGCATCCGCGCCCTTGTCATGGCCGACATGGCGCTCTACGCCGCGCACCTTCCCCTTGATGCCCATCCCGAAGTCGGCCACAACCGCCTTATCGCCGACAAGCTCAATCTTGCCGACATAGAACCCTTCGCCCTGTACCGCGGCAGGCATATCGGTTTCAAGGGGCGGCTGCAGCTGCCCTGTTCATGCGCCGAGGCTGCTGCTGCGGCTGAAAAGGCCATCGGCGCATGCCGGGCGCTTTTGGAATTTGGCCCTGAAAAAATTCACACCGTCGCCATTGTCGCAGGCTCAGCCACAGACCCGGAGCTTTTCAGGGAATTAAAAATTGCAGGCATTGATCTGTTCATAACCGGCGAGCCCAAACACGGCGCTTATCATCTGGCGCAGGAATTCGGCCTTAATATTTTCTACGGCGGACACTACCAGACTGAAACCTTCGGCATGAAGGCATTAGGCGAGCACCTGCACAAGCTGTTGACTATCCCTGTGGTTTTCATAGATGCGCCCTGCATCTTCTAAACCTGCCCGCCGGCCAGGTCCCGGAGCAGCGGCGGCGCC
>CAYNVA010000082.1:0-1973 GCA_964400575.1 uncultured Thermodesulfobacteriota bacterium
CTAGTTGCCCTCGTCCCCCAGTTGCCCTCTTGTTGCCTTTTGTACGATTATTGCTTTTCTTACACGTTCTAAGATTTGATCATCACGAGCATCATTTTCATGCGCGTCAGCGCCTGCAGCGCATGCGGCTTATTGGCGGGCATGATGATCATGTCGCCAGCCTTGAGGTCATGGGGCGCACCTGCTATTTTTATCTGAACCGTGCCGTCGAGCACCTGCACCAGCGCGTCAAACGGAGCGGTATGCTCGCTCAATCCCTGCCCCGCATCAAAAGCAAACACCGTGACCGTGCCCGTTTCCTTGCGGATGACCTCGCGGCTGACGATGGAGCCCTGCTGATACTGTACGAGTTCAACAACCTGCAGCACGGTTCCGGCAGTCATACTATTTCTGTCCTGAGCCATAGTGTACTCCTTTCAATAATTAAAACCCCAGCCAGCGGGTCACCTCGTCAACGGGTGCCCGCATGCGGGGAAACTGGTTAATTGGAGAACCTTCAGCGGGATAGCCGAGCGCAACGCCGCCCAGCAGGTCACGATCAGCAGGAATCCCGAGATGTTTTTTTATATCCTCGGCACAGATGACCGTTACCGTCAGCCAGCAGGTCCCGAGGCCCCGGGCATGGGCTGCAAGCAGAAAGTTTTCAAGCGCAGCGGCAGTGCTGAGCTGATACTGGTTATCAGTGCCCTTATAGGCGACAAAATAAACTGCCACTGGCGCATCGCAAAAGCGGAGGCTTTTTTCAAATATTTCATTGGGGTTGATGCCCGCCTTTTCGGCCGCTGCGATCATGGCGTCAAGCACCTCCTGCTGCCGCAACTTCAGCGGCTCGGGAGGCTCCCCGAAAGCGTTGGCTGTCTGCAGGCGCTCGAAAAATTTCTCTTCAGTAATGGCATTGACAGCCTCAAGCGCAGAGCCCGTCAGCACAATAAATTCCCAGGGCTGCTGATTGGTGGCGCTGGGAGCCCAGGTGGCAGCCTCAAGGCACTGGGCTATAAGCTCCCGCGGCGGCATGCGCCGGTCAAATACACGAATGCTGCGTCGCTGGCGAATAACATCAAGAAAATCCATAGCAACTCCTTTTTCGGTTCAACAAAAATGCCTATGGCGTTATTTAGCAAAGAAGCCAGAATTCAGTAGTCAGAATTCAGAATAGAAGACACGGAATTCGAACTCCGGGCAGGTTTGAAACCTGCCACTACAATCTCCATTCTTTTTACTCCGGGGAACCCTAGGGCGTATGCCATACGCCCCTACGACACATATCGGGCGCGACGACCGCGCCCCTACGCTCCGAACTTCTGACTCCTGAATTCTGGCTCCTGGATTCTGACTACTATCTATAGCTTACCGGTCACTGAAAAACACATCTTTTTTCAGCCGGCTCTGCTGCCGCAGCTGTTGTACCGGAGCGCATCCCTTTCAGCAGGGCAAAGATACCCGGACGGGCGGCAACGCTGTTGTGCAGCGTTGCAGTGCCGTCTGCGGCAATATCCTCAATCTTATAATAATATTTTATGCCGCTGAGCGCTGTTGTGTCATCATAGGGATACGTGGCACCTGCTCCGCCGACGCCGGTGGCTGCAATCAGCCCGCTGTTTATCTTTTTATACGAACCGTTCTTGCCGACTGCACGATACACATTAAAGCCCGAGATATCATTCTCGCGGGCCGTTGTCCACTCCAGGGTCACCTTGAACAGTCCTGCCTCGGCGGTAAACGCGGTAAGGCTCACGTCATTGAAATGATCCATGGCCGCGATGCTGTCGTCAAGCAAGCGCTCCATGTAGCCGGGATTATGAATGCCGAAGCTGCGGTCATTAAGCACCAGACTGAAATTGAGATAGGCATGCTTGAGCACCTCGTCGGTCGACTCCTCAATAAAGGGCAGATTGCTGCCGCGATGGCAGGTTGCGCATTTGCCGGGCTGGAACGGCGGCATGAAGCCGTGGTTGGCCGTCTTTAGCTTCGCT
>CAYNVA010000083.1:0-2172 GCA_964400575.1 uncultured Thermodesulfobacteriota bacterium
CCTTGAAGGAAGCAAACAATTTGCAAAAGAGATCATGCGGGAAGCCGGCATACCCACGGCGGACTTTGCCGTATTCACCGATGCAGCGGCGGCAAAAAAATACATTCTGCAAAAGCAGCAGCCCCTTGTGGTGAAAGCCGATGGCCTTGCCGCAGGCAAGGGCGTATTTCCCTGTCAAACCGCCGATGAGGCAACACGGGCAGTTGACCGCATCATTACACAAAAAGAATTCGGCGATGCGGGCTCTGTTATCGTGATTGAGGAATTTCTCCAGGGCGAAGAGGCCTCATTTATCTGCTTTACCGACGGCACAACCGTTGTGCCCCTGCCCTCGTCGCAGGACCACAAACGCATCTTCGACAATGATGATGGGCCCAACACGGGCGGTATGGGCGCATACTCGCCTGCTCCGGTGGTAACAGCTGAGGTTCATGAACGCACCATGGAAACGATTATGAAGCCCCTTATGGCAGTTTTTGCAGCAAAGGGCATCCCCTTCAAAGGCATCGTCTATGCCGGACTCATGATCCAAAACAGCATACCCCGCGTGCTTGAATTCAATATGCGGATGGGTGATCCGGAAACCCAGCCGATTCTGTTCCGGCTCGAAAGCGACCTGGTGGAACTGATGGAGGCTGTAATCGACGGCAGGCTTTCGCAGGTCGACGTGCGCTGCGACCCCCGGCCCGCGGTCTGTGTGGTTATGGCCGCAGCAGGCTATCCGGATAAATATGCAAAAGGCCGCGCCATTCAAGGTCTGGATGATGCGGCACAGGTTGCCGACACCTTCGTCTTCCATGCAGGCACGGCATTAAAAAACGGCGCCGTTGTGACCAGCGGCGGCCGCGTGCTGGGAGTGACCGCCCTGGGGGCCACGATTCAGGATGCCGTTAAAGCCGCCTACGCTGCTGCTGGATGCATCAGCTGGGAAGGCGCTCAGTACAGAAAAGACATCGCACGGAAAGCGTTCGGCAGATGAATACAATATGGCTTGAACAGCGCAAAGATATTTTTGTCCGCAACCTGGTGCAGGATTTTTTTGCTGCAAAAAACTATTTTGACGAGTTGCAAACGCACCACAACAAAAAGGGCTCCCTGCCCTACAGCATGATTGATGTGTGGGTCGGCAGGGAATCAGACAAAGGCCCACTGTGGCATCTCCAGGAGCAAAGCCACCGTCTCTACCGCAGCAGCGGCCTGGCAATAAGTTTATACGAAAATCTATTCGACTGGGCCGTCAGCTCAATTTTCCACGAATCCATGAAACTCAAGGAGGACATCTATCAGGTGGAATCCTACAAGCCCCTGCAGGAGCTGGGTCTGAGCGACGATCAGGCCCAGCGGGAACTAGCCGAAACAATCCAGGAGTATTACGCGCTCATCGACCGGGCCAGCCGCAGCCTCAACGAAGAAATTGAAAGCATTGGCGATTTGTTTACCAAGGGCCTGCTGCATCTGCGCTCCCTGATCGTAACCTACAGGAATAATGCCCTGCTGCTGCAGTTTCTGATCGACAATGAAAAGACCGTTGAAACCATGTTCGGCCAGGGCGCACTGCAGCAGATACTGCAGGAGATGTTCCCGTCAGGCGTGCATGAAGCATATATTCTCATATCCGAAAGCTGCATGCAAAACGGCTGGTACAGCCGGGCCCGGAAATATCTCGATACCGCCATGAAAACCGGAGCCGCGAACAAAGGGCTTCAGGAACGCCTGGCGGCAAAACTCGGACTCATATCTGGAAAGGAGTAACGCGTATGCAGAAACCACTGGTCGGCATCGTTATGGGAAGCGACTCGGACCTGCCCCTCATGCAGGAGGCGCTCAAGACACTTGATTCATTGGCCATTGCCTACGAGGTGCACATAATATCGGCCCACCGCGCACCGGCGCGCACGGCGCAATTCGCAAAAACCGCCCGGGAGCGCGGCATTGAAGTTATCATTGCGGGAGCCGGCTGGGCCGCCCATCTTGCAGGAGTTATTGCCGCTGAAACTATCCTGCCGGTCATCGGCGTACCCATCGACTCCTCGTCGCTCAAAGGCCTGGACGCGCTGCTGTCCATGGTGCAAATGCCGGGCGGCATACCGGTTGCCACCATGACCATCGGCAAGGCCGGCGCAAAAAATGCGGCCCTTTTTGCCGCGCAGATACTGGCGCTGAAATATCCTG
>CAYNVA010000084.1:0-1987 GCA_964400575.1 uncultured Thermodesulfobacteriota bacterium
GGCTTTTTGTCTGCAAGCATCCGTCGCAGGCTGGTAAGATGCCGGTTCTCCTGCGGGCTGTAGAGCCGCTCCTCCTTGCGTGTTCCGCTGGCTCGAATATTGATGGCCGGGAAGAGATGCGCTTCGGCAAGAGAGCGCTCAAGGACGATTTCGCTGTTGCCGGTACCCTTGAACTCTTCAAAAATCAACTGATCCATGCGGGAGCCGGTATCAACAAGAGCTGTGGCAATGATGGTTACTGAGCCGCCGTCTTCGATATTGCGCGCAAGGCCGAAGAAGCGGCGCGGAAGCTCAAGTGCCCCGGCATCAAGCCCGCCGGACAGGGTTCTGCCGACGCCTGGCCCCCTTTGATTGAAGGCTCTGCCCATGCGCGTGAGGCTGTCGACAAGAACAACAACATCATGGCCGCATTCAAGTTCGGTGCGTATGTGGGCCAGTGTCAACTCAACAAGTTCAATATGCTCCTGCACGCTCTGATCGTTGCTGCTGGCCAGCACCTCGGCCTGGACGGCGCGGCGGAAGTAGGTTACCTCTTCAGGCCGCTCATCAATGAGAAGCACTATAATCCTGGTCTCTGGCTCGCCTGCGTGAATGGCTTTTGCTATCTGCTCAAGAAGTATGGTTTTTCCGGCTTTTGGCGGAGACACAATCATGCCCCGCGTACCTTTGCCGATAGGGGCTATAAGATCGACAATCCGCATGCCCGGGTCGCCCGAAACGGCCAGATGAAACCGCTCGCACGGATCTATGGCTGTCAGGGCTGTGTATGGCCGCCTGCGGAAAAAAGTTTCCGGCGGAGCGTCGCATATCATTTCCACGGATTCCAGAAAACGCCCCTGGCGCCCCTGGCGCGCCGGACCGGTGACCGTAGCGCCTTCAACGAGACGATGCTCCCGAATGATGCCAGAGGGCACTTCAATTTCATGAGGCTGTTTGCGGAAAGAAAATGAGGGGTCTCGAAGCACGCCGCCCCCTTTTCTACCGAGCTTTAAAACACCGCTGACTGTGGTGGTCATAATACTTTTCTCTCCTTTAACTGCGGGCATTGCTACCGGGGTGTCCGGCGTTTCAGCCGGAGCATTGTGGGGCGTTGTCACGCATTTTGATGTTCATGCCGCCATGTTTTTAGCCGTAGACAATCGCCGTGCTGAACTGCATGCACAGCGGTTCGGTTCACAGGTTATATGGCGGAACTTTCATTGTCGGTTCATTATGTGCCGGAGTTTGGTGCGCAAAAAATCCGGGGATTGCATGTATGCCCGGCATAAAAAATTCATGCCGGTACGTGTGATCATGCTTGCGGGCAAAATCGAGATGGCAATCGGTGAAGGGTTTACGCGCTTTTTCAGTCCGTACGTATATGCAGCCGGTTGACAAGTACTTTCTGGTATCATTGTAGCGCATATCTGCAGTAAAGCAATGTTTATTTGCACTGCTATTTATTTGCACTGCCCTGTGGTGCAGAAGCGTGCACCGCGGGGTACAGGGGGATTGGCCTGAAGCGCTGTCCGTTTATTGTTTTCCGGGAACCATCCCCTAGGGCGATGGTTCCCGGAAAAAGGCAACTTCAACA
The DNA here is from genome assembly GCA_964400575.1 of uncultured Thermodesulfobacteriota bacterium. Classification (GTDB taxonomy): domain Bacteria; phylum Desulfobacterota; class WTBG01; order CAIYCZ01; family CAIRTM01; genus CAIWCT01. Next base: position 1,574 of record CAYNVA010000084.1, read on the forward strand.
CTTCGTGTTTTTTGATTACGCCCTTTCAGGGCGAAATCAAGCCGCCCGCATAGCGGGTGGCTTGTTGACTACAGCAGGCGGAACGGGAGGATGCTGCGCCTTTTTGGCTGAAACGGCTTTTGAAAAATGAAAATGCGCTGAAGGTACCAGTGGGCATGGCCCTGTTCCGGTCAGTCTGCCTGCTCAAGCTCTCTGATTTCCCGGGCAACAGTTTTGAAGTTTGTGTCTTTATCGTAAATTTTTTTGAATAATTTCAGGGCTTTTTTTCTGTCGCCGGTGTCTTTGCACAGAAGCCCCATCATGTAGTTCAGGTTCATGTTGTCGTGGTCGGTCAGTTTCGGCAGCTTTTGAGCCTTGTTGATATAGTCTTTTGCAACATCAAGCCATCGCAGCTCCATGCAGCAGTGTATAAGC
>CAYNVA010000085.1:0-3731 GCA_964400575.1 uncultured Thermodesulfobacteriota bacterium
TGTGTTGCGGCAGAACCCCGATAGCCACTATGGAAGACAGTAAGTCAATTTGGGAAGAAAAAATGATAGCTTGAATTTAACCTGACAGTCACCTCGTCAAAACCGGGACCTGTCAGATTAAGTCGCAACTACTACAGATAAGCACTGCGCCGCCGATCCGCTCAGCCCATTCGTCGAAATATATCCCAGCCCGTTTCCCGAGAAACAGGCTGATTGACGCCCCCTGGGTGCGATCAGGGCTTCGGCTCACGCGTCAGCCATGACAATGCATGAAAAAATCAGGCAACCGACTTCATGGCCGCCATATCCTCATTGCGAACAAGTTTTTCAACATCAAGCAGTATCTTTACGGTCTCACCCATTTTGCCCAAACCCTTGATGTAGCGCTGCGTGCCGCTCTGAGCAACCTCAGGCGGCAGCTCGATCTGATTCTCGGGAATATCAGCAACCTCCTTCACCGTGTCAACGACCAGCCCTACCGGCGTTCCGTTTACATTCACCACGACGATACAGGTGCGGTCGTCATACTCGCGCTCCGGCATCCTGAACCGCAGCCGCACATCCATTACCGGGATCACTTTGCCCCGAAGGTTTATCACACCCTTGATGTAGTCCGGCATATCCGGCATGTCGGTTATTTTCTGGATGCCGATGATCTCGGTAACATGGACAATCTCAATGCCGTAATCCTCGCTGCCGACCGTAAAGGTGAGGTATTTGTCCTTTTGAGTGTCTTCATCGTCCTCGTCATACAGGTCATCGTTGATATTTTCCCTGCCTTTCTGCTCCTTCATAGCCGTTCCTCCAGTAGGGGAAGTTTGCCCCCTCTGCTTTTTTAAATTTATGGCTTTTTGCACAGCGCAGGGGCGGGGCTGTGCACTGTCTCTGCGCTGTGCGGCAATGCTGCATAAGTCCTGTCTTACATATAATCAAGCAAGGTGGTTGCCGGGCATAATTCACGCGCCGCTGAGCAGGTTCGATGCCTCAGGAAAATGTTAGTATTTCCCGAAATCCCGGTCATTCAGGTCGATGACGGGCTCGGGCATGTGAGTGCCTGCTATGGACCCGCCCCATGGCGCTGCATCAGCGCTGTTTTTATTGTCGGGCTTTGACTTGCCGTATTCCAGCATGCGTTGCCGGGCGTTGTGTCCCTGGCCCACCTTCTGCTCCCGCGCGCTCATCAGCGCATCAACCTTGAATGTCCCTACCAGCTGCTGCAGCACCATTGCCTGGCTCGACAGCTCTTCGGCTGCAGATGCGCTTTCCTCGGCATGGGCCGTGTTCTGCTGGGTTACCTGGTCAACCTGCACCAGACCCGCGGTAATCTGCGCCAAACCCTGCGCCTGCTCGTTTGAGGCGGCGGCAATTTCAGCCACAAGGTCGGATACTTTCGCAGCGGCCCCGACAATTTCATTCAGCGCCTCGGCGGTTTTATCGGCGATGTCTGTGCCGTCATCAACCTTCTTCACGGAATTTTCGATCATGTCGGCCGTCTCTTTTGCTGCCTTGGCACTGCGGGCGGCAAGGTTTCTGACCTCTTCGGCTACCACGGCAAACCCCTTGCCGTGCTTGCCGGCCCGTGCAGCCTCCACTGCGGCATTCAGGGCCAGCAGGTTCGTCTGAAAAGCGATTTCATCGATCACCTTGATGATTTTTGAAATGCTCCGGCTTGACTGGTTGATCTCCTTCATGGCGGTTACCATGCGCTGCATCTGCACATTGCCCTTTTCGGCAAGGGTTTTGGCATCACCGGAGAGCTTGTTTGCATGCGTGGCGTTTTCAGCATTCTGCAGCGTCTGGGAGGCAATCTCATTCATGGAGCTTGAAATTTCCTCAAGCGAGCTTGCCTGCTCGGTTGCGCCCTGGCTCATGGCCTGGCTGGTGGAGTTCATCTGCTCAGAACCAGCCGCAACATTGCTGGCCGACATGTTGATCTCGGCCATGGTTCCGGAAAGCTTTGCCACCATGTTTTTTAGCGCATGCCCGAGAGCATCCCGGTCAGACAGAGGGGATATAGCAACCGTCAGATCGCCCGCTGCGACGGATTCAGCGCTTTTGACGAGTTCGAGCAGGTTGTGGACCATTCGGTTCATGGAGGCTGCCAGCAGGCCGATTTCATCGGACTGGTGCACATCAAGATTTTTGCTCATATCACCTTCAGCGATCGCATTCACAAACATCATGGCTTTAGCAAGCGGGCCTGTAATGCTGGAGGTCAGCACAATGCCTATTATTACGGCAAGCAGCACGGCGATGATAATGGCCGCAAGCGCTGTGGTTTTGGTCGTCAGGACGGTCTCATGAGCCATCTTTCCCTGTTCCGTTGCCTCCTTTTCATTGATCTCCACCACCTTGTTCATCAGGTCTTTGGCAGCGTTAAAGGAACTGCCATGTTTTTTGATCTTCTGATCGTTCATTTTATTATACAGCGCTTCGGACGGGTTTTTTTCATACTCTTTTACAAGCCGAACTAAATCCTCTTGTTCCTGCCACCATTTATTCCAGGCAGGCACGAACTGCTTCCAGGCCTCGGCACCCTCTTTGGTCTGTGGCAGAGGCTCATAGATTTTCCAGGCAGCATCGGCCCGCTTCTTGGCATCATTGAACCGGGTGAAGGCTCCTTCACGCTCCTCGGAGTTAAGGTTGGTGACAAGCAGGGTGTTTTCGGCTGCATCAATCGCCGTCTGCGCTTCGCTGATGATCAGGACGGACTGCACGCTTGGCAACCGCACAAAGCAAACCTCCCCTATCACCGCATCAAGGTTTGAGAACCAGTTCCATAATAGTATGCCAATCACCAGAGCTAAAATGTTGACAAGCCCGAACCCGCAAAAAAGTTTTACCGACATTTTCAGGTTTTTCATGACTGCCCCTTTCGCGTATATTATGAGTCTACAACAATAGCTGCGGGTATTTCGTACTAGGAGTTGCCGATGAATATCGAAGAAAGTTTAAAGCATACGGTGCCGGATTGCAAGCAGCATATGGTGCGGATACTCGTGGCGATGATGAGGCGGTTCTACTGAGGCAGTTGCTGTGGAAGCAATCGAAAGATTCCGGGATCTGCAAGTCTGGTGCTGTTCCAATAGCACTTGCTTTCAGGTTGCTTGTGATGCACATGCCATTTGCAAAGGCAATTCACAGCCTGACAGGATTGCATATATATATCCCGGGGGTACCGTACGGCACCGGGAATACAAGGGGTTAGAAGGTCTTCGGCTTTTTGCTCAGGCGTCGCCGCTCCTTTTCCAGGTTGATGCGGGCGGGCAGATTGTCGGGCGTGCCCATTTCCAAAGGGTCACACATGAAGTCAAAGCCGCGCTGCAGTATGTCGCAGATGTAGTCGCTGCAGTGGGCGCAGTTGTCAAACCCCCGCTGCAGGCAGCACTCCCGCACCTTGCATATTGCGCAGTACCCCAGGTGCAGGCCGTCCTGCTGGCAGCCTTTGCAGTTGATATACTCAGGCTCGACAGCCGCGTCCAGTTGCCTGCCCCAGAGAACGGCGGTTTCGGCCCGCAGCACATCATTATCGTCCCTGAACGCGATATAGGCAGGGCATTCTGCGCAGTCAACGCCGCAGCAGGCAATAAGTTTGCTCATGCTTTCTCCTGGAATGGTTATGCGTTGGCCCGGCTCAGATTCCCGCCATGCACGCCGGGCATTTATTTAAAAAAAAGGATTTTTAAACCGATACAGATAAGCACTGCGCCGCCGAGCCGCTCAGCCCACTC
>CAYNVA010000086.1:0-2944 GCA_964400575.1 uncultured Thermodesulfobacteriota bacterium
GAAACGAAAAGCTTCATGGTTTTGAGCGTATGGAAAATGCCCCGGTGCGGGCATCCCGGACACATGTTTGGGGGCCTGGGCGGCAGATACTCAAGCAGGGGCTTTTCAGCCTTTTTCAGCCTCGCACCACTAATGCCTGCCTCGGCGGTGGAGGGGCTGAACTCGCCGCAGATTGGAAAGGCCTCTTTGCCGGTCACCGCTATGCCCATGGCCCTGATCTGCTCTTCATAGAAAGGGTCAAGCTCCTCGATCACATAGAGCTTCTTAACCTTACCGGCGAACTCCTTTATTTTTTTCACCGGCAGCGGGTGTACCATGGCAAGCTTCAGGAATGATTTTGTCGGAAAACTTTCGCGGGCGTACTGATAGGAGGTGCCGCTGGCGATAATGCCGATGTCGGTCTCCTGAAGGATTATTTCATTGCGGCCAAACGCGTCGGCAAACCCGGAAAGCTGTTGCATGCGCTGCTCGACAATGGGGTGACGGACGCGGGCATTGCGCGGCAGCATGACAAATTTCTCAAACTGATGCTGCAGCTCTTGAGGAGCTTCGCGCTTTTCAGGCTCGGCAAGTTCTACGATAGACTTGGCATGGGATATGCGCGTTGTTGACCGGACAAATACGGGCGTATCAAAGCGCTCGCTGAGCTCGAAGGCAAGCTTTATAAACTCCTTTGCCTCCTGGCTGTCTGCGGGCTCGAGCATGGGCACTTTGGCGAATTTGGCGTAGTTGCGGTTGTCCTGCTCGTTCTGGGAGCTGTGCATTTCAGGGTCATCGGCGGTAATAATAACAAGCCCCCCGCGTATGCCTGTATAGGATGCGGTAAACAGCGGATCGGCTGCCACATTCACGCCTACATGCTTCATGCAGGCAAGGGCCCTAACGCCTGCTATTGCTGCGCCAAGGGCTACCTCCAGGGCTACCTTTTCATTAGGGGCCCACTCGGCATAGATATCTTTGTACTGAACAATGTTTTCGAGTATTTCCGTGCTGGGCGTTCCCGGATAGGCCGCAGCAACTCGCACACCTGCCTCAAATGCGCCCCGTGCCAGTGCCTCATTGCCTGACAGTAAAATTTTCATGCTTGCCGCCTTCCGCCCCTTATAACAAAAAAGGGGTGAGCAAATGGCCACCCCTTTTTTTTAAAGTTATCTAAGTATTTGCTCTAGTATTTAACAATAAGTTCTACGAATCCGTAATTGTTCTTGAGCTTGTGAGCGTTGCTGGGTGAATCGGTATCATTGAAATAATATTCAAAGTAAAGATCCGCCATGGGGTGGAGGTGATAGACAACCAGCGGTGTCCACTGATCCTTATCCCATGCGCCGCTTGCCTTGATATCCCTGATGGTTTTTTGCTGATAGTTGGCCTGCGAATAGCGCAGCCATAAATCCACTCTCAGCTTCGGGATTTTATATCCGGCCATGGCATACCACCAGTCGCAGGAAACATCAGAAACCGAACCCCGGAGATATTCGGCCTTGACTGCATATGGGCCGTAATCCCAGGCTGCATCCATGCCCATGCGCCTGTCGCTTCTCGAATGGGAGGGATTACCAAAAAAGTTGCCCTGCATGCCCGCATTGCGACCCATGATGGAGTTGAAGTTGTTAAGGTCATTATTGCTGAGCTTCTGGGTAAAATAGGTCGCGCCGATTTCGAGTTTGTCTATCAGGTTCTGTTTGGGGAACGCATAGGCAAGCCGGGTGCTGTAGGCTTTGTTGTCATTGTCGTCAAGGTCCATCTGACCGATTCGCAGCATGCGGGTGCCTGCCGGGCGAGAGCCGAATCTGCCGGCATCGCCGGCTATGGCATAGCCGTTAAACGCGGCAAAGTTCCACTTCCAGTTTTGCCACTTGGTCAGATACTGAATACCGGTGATACGGGAGATGTTGTTGCTTTCCGAGAACAGGCTGTAGTCGCTGGTGACGCGGCCGTCATAGCTGCCGGCAGGGGTGATGCCGAAGGCCATGTTTCTTGTTTTGCCGACGATGAGCTTGCCTTCAACAGGGCCGATATTGAGATTACGGAACTCGGCAAATGCCGCTTCAATAAAGGTCGTATCGCCTGCCCAGTTGCTGTAGTTGGCATATTCGCTGCGGCCCGCCATATTGCCGCTGGGATGCCACCATATGTGGAATTCACCGGAAATGTTTTCGCTTACATCATAGCGCAGGTTGAAGGCGATTTCGGTAACATCAAAGGAGTTCTGCTCATGGTCGCCTTCCCACCAGCGAGAGCGGACATAGCCGTTGAGCTTAAGGTGGCTGAATTTCTTTGACAGGTCTTCAAGCACCTTGAACTTACCTGAAACCTCGGCAACTTTCTGGTCAACCTGCTGGGCAGCCTGCGTTGCCTGCTGCTGTGCCGAGACTGCGCTTTGCTGAGCCGAATCAAGCTGCTTCTGCAGATCCTGCATCTTTTTCTGCATCTGCTCCATCTGCTGTTTCATCAGCAGAATCTGCTGCTCAACACCTGCCTGATCCGAATTTGCCGCACCGGCGGTGCCCGCCATACAAGACATGCCCATACAGAGCAGGACCGCAATGATTTTTACAGCTTGTGTCATTGTACCCCCTTGTAGTAAATTATTTATATAAGTGTAGAAAATTAAACCCTATCTAATATGATTTAGCGTAGCGTGTCAAGCGCAAAATTCGCTAAAATAGCTGTTCTGCATGAGCGACTCAAACAGCCTGTTTCTGCACATTTTGAGCTTAACCAGGAAAATATTCTTATCTATTTTGCGACCGCCCAATTAAAGGTTATGGAAAACGGAACCGGCAGGTTAACATCGCCGGTGATATTCTTTATATAGGTCCCGACCAGCGCAAGTCCGTAGGTGGCTTTCATTTTGACGGTTTTGACCAGGGGAAGGGGCGCGGCTGATGTCACGTTGATGAATACCGGCGTGCCGCCAACGGGGTAGGCAAAGCCGATCAGG
>CAYNVA010000087.1:0-12897 GCA_964400575.1 uncultured Thermodesulfobacteriota bacterium
AAAAGGATAGCTGAGGGTACATCCATTGCAGGCCGGACTGCCGAGGCCCTGCAGGAGATAGTTGCCGCAGCCGGGACAGTGACCGATCTTGTAGCAGAGATTGCGGCTGCCTCAAATGAGCAGGCCCAGGGGGTCAGTCAAATCACCCTGGGGCTTGGGCATGTGGATCAGGTGACGCAGCAGAACACGGCGCATGCTGAACAGAGCGCATCGGCGGCAGAGGAGCTGACCGGCCAGGCCCAGGGGCTGCAGGAGATGGTCGGTACGTTCACGGTTCCGCTCGACATGAAGAGCCGCCGTGAAATGCCCGGTGCGCAGAACAGGATGCTCAGGCCGGCTCAGCCGCATGCGTATGCTGCCGGCAAGGCAGCCCCGCGTGCTGAGGAAACACCGTGGGGAGGAAAACGGGAAAGTGCGCAGACTGATGCTGCTGCACGCGGCCTTGATCCGGTCATCTATCTGGATGATACAGAGTACCGGAAATAGGCCCCCGGTGGCATCAATCTGCCTGTGCATGGCCCAGTGGCGCACACGCAGCCTGACCATTGCAGCAATGTGTGATTGCCGGTGCTAGTAGGCCTTCACATTTGATTTTGCAGGATGAGATACTATTTCTTCTAAACAACACTATTCCTGTCATTCCGGCTTGTCCGGAATCCTTACGCTGCGGTGGAACAGATTCCGGACAAGCCGGAATGACGCTGAGATTTTATATTTATACGTCTAATTCACATGTATTGGAATTAAGGGAAAGATGCCTGCAACAGATAAATTCAAATGTGAAGACCCACCGGGGGTGCTACAGGCAAGGCGCCATGTTTTGTAAAAACAAGGGGGTTTTTAATAATTCAAAAGATTTGGAGGAGGAAAACAGATGAAAAAACATCATCTCAGAAGCACCATGGCAGCCCTTTGTCTGATTTGTATGATTGGCTGTATCGCGCGGTATTTTCAGGTGAAATATTTTTTAGATGAATACGAGCCCATTCAAATTACCCAGCAAGAGATTACGGACTATCCGGATACGCATTTCATCCAGGGCCTTACCTGCGTTTCTTACGCAAATGCCTACTGTAATACCGCAGCGCTTGAAATGATCGGCCTTCAGCAGGGTATCGATAAAACCGTCCACTATTACAACTGGCTCACGGCATTCACCTACGGCGCCGGTACATTTTTACCAGACTATCTTGCACGGTATCTGCCCTATACCGATCCGGAAACGGGGAACAAAATTGCAGCCCCGTACCTGGGCCTGAAGCGAAACTACTTTGTCACAAAAAACAAAGATCTGTACATCAAAGCACTCAAGTCGTATCTCTCCCAAAATTATCCTCTCAGAGTTGCGCTGGATGCCGGAGTGTATCGCAATCTTGGCGCTGCCTATCCCCACGCCATACTTGTGGTGGGGTACACTGATTCGCAGGTGTACTATTATGAAACAGGCGGCGATATTGACAGAAGAATACCTGACCATCCCGGCGAAACCATGACATGGGAAACCCTTATAGATTCTGTTGAAACGCTTGATTCTTTTTTTGCCTATCCATGGACCTATAATTTTACTGTTTTCACTAAAGGAACAACCGAGACCGACATGGTAAAAGTATGGGAAAGAAATGCCTACAACATTATCGGTTATGATTATACGTCTATCGCCTATGGCAGCATGGCAATCCTCAGGCTTGTGGAAGCAGTTCAGGATCGGGATTTGACCGACTCCGACAAGGACCGCCTGAGGAGCATTTTAGAAATGTCTGTGTACACGCGGGCGGACAACAGCGATTTTATCAAGGAAAATTTTCAGGATGAGCAGTTGCGGCAGGCGGCGGATTTGCTGCAGGAAGCATCGGACACCTATGCCTCTCTCTCTGTCGATGATCAGCCTGGACTGGTTGCCGGCCTCCAAAAATGCGCCGAGCTGGAAGAAGAAATAGGGACGGTGATGAACACCTACTGTACTTTCATGAACAATAAATAGAATTGATGCATACAAGGAGACATAATAATGGATAAAGTTCCGGATTCCGGTAACAAGAGCATCACCCGCAGGGATTTTATGAAATACTCGGGCCTTGTTATTATTGCTGTTGGAAGCGGAGGCTTATGTCCAAAAGGCGCAGAGGCAGGCAGTGTTCCTGAAAGCCTAGGCTATCTTGTTGTCGATACAAAAAAATGCCAGGGATGCCTGACCTGCATGCTTGCCTGCTCACTTGCACACGATGGGGAGGCAAACCTGTCGCTGGCAAGAATCCAGGTGCTGCAAAATCCATTTGGAAAATTTCCCCATGACATCAGCCAGCAGCAGTGCCGGCAATGCAGGGAACCGGCATGCCTTGCCGCCTGCCCGTCAGGCGCGCTGCACATTGAAGCTGAAAACGGCAATGTAAGAACCATTGACAGCGCAAAGTGCATCGGCTGCAAAGCATGCGTGCAGGCCTGCCCCTATGATCCGGGCCGGTCAATATGGAACTTTGCCGAGAGCCATGCGCAGAAGTGCGACCTGTGCGGTGACACGCCACACTGGAGCGAGCAGGGCGGTGTTAAGGGAAAGCAGGCCTGTGTAGAACTGTGCCCCATGAAGGCAATCGCATTTAGAGATAAAATTTTCTTTGACCGGTATGAGGTAAATCTGCGGGATAAGAACTGGGCAGCGCTGCTGTCCATTCTTGGATTGAATGCTGAGGTCTTTCAGCCCCTGCTTGTGGTGTCTGTCGGTTCGGAGGCCTACTAATCATGGTAATGCAGCACATTGAGTGGCTGCAGCCACCAATCAGTACAGTGAATGTAAAGGGGAAGACAGGTATGAAGAAAAGATATGTATACATTGTTTTCGCAGTACTGCTTTTAGGCGGATTTTCATTTCATAATGCCCGCGCTGATGGCTGGGAGCAGTCATACCATGCGGGTACTTTTGATCAAAACGGCCATTACATGGGCGGCACTGAGCTTATGTATCTTGTCCCACATAAAGGCAAGCTTTATGCAGGAACAAGGATGCTATTGAATCCTCCTTTTTTTCTATTCGCTGTCAGCGCACAGATCCTTGTCAAAGAATCTGTAAGCGAGCCGTGGAAGCTTGATTATCAGACAGAAAAGCTGGAGGTGGGAATAGATTCACTGGCGTCAATCACCTTTGGCACTGACGATAAAGGCAATAAACTCAGTCAACCTGTAAACCTTCTGGTAGCAGGCATACTTGATTTTGTGCCAGGCGCAACTGCTGTTGCTGTGCGTGATGATGAAAAGAATACCTGGGTTAAGATAACACTACCCTCGGTTAATAATGAATCAACATCTCCTGCCTGGCCAACAATCCGTTCAATCTGCACACACCGCGATACGGTAACCGGTGTTGATCATGTTTTTGCAGGGGCATATCCGGGGGGCATATTCAGCGGCGTGTATGATGCAGCAGCTTCTGGCCAGATAAGATGGGACAGCACTCCTGAATTTTCTGAATTTAACGACCGCGTCGTGTCTTTTGGTGAGTGCAATGATGAGCTGTATGTTGCAATAAAGCCTGCCATATATAAGCGCGTTGACGGAACAAACCCCGCATGGATAAAAGTGTACGAATACACCACGTATGAAGGCGACAAGCCAAGTACCCAGGGGGGCACCAGCGGTATGCGCGGGCTCACTGCAATACCTAATCCGAATGGAGAAGGCGAGGTGCTTTTAATGGCCCTTGAGGGGAGGGGTTCAAAAATGGTGTGCCTTGACCCTTCTGATAATAACAGCGTCACAACAGAGCTTGATTTTAATGCATTTTTAAAAGAGCAATGGGCTGATGAATGGGAAACGATTGTAAATACCCCCTGGGGGGACTATGTAACGCCTGCGTATAATGATATGACACCGGTGAATGATCCGAAATCAGGAGAGGAGCTCCTTGTAATAGGGCTTAGCGCTTACTTTCAACCAGCCGATTCTAATTCAGCTTGGTATCTTGTCCGTCATCCTGATGCAACCTATGCGCTGCATGAGTTTCCCTATATGTTTGATCTTCGCGGATGGCCGAAAGAACTTCAAGGAACCCGTACAATACGAGTGTCTCCTTTTAATGAAGATCAGGGCCGGATTATCTATTTTGGCGGTTTTGATGTTGCTTCACAATATCTTGCCGGCAAGAGAAGCCATAACACCGCCTGGATTTATTCAGCCGATATTTACACAGCGCTGGGGATTTCAGAATGAAACATCTTGAATTTTGAATCTTGAATTTTGAACCTATATCAAGGGGGAATCTTATGAAAAAGCATCTATCAGGAATCATTTTTATTATTCTCTGCATCTGTCTTGCGCCCGTTACCGGGCAGCCGTGCACGGCCTTTGTGCTTGATAACGGCACAGCATTGGTCTCGGGAAAAAATTCCGACTGGGTTGCATCGTCATTTTTTCTGATGATTAATAAGCGGGGTGTGTCAAAAACAGCAATTGCTCCAAGCGCCGACACTCCCATGGATGAGTTGCTTGCCTGGACGTCCAAATATGGAAGTGTAACAAGTACAAGATTTGGCAGAGAGTGGCCCAGCGGGGGCATGAATGAGGCCGGGCTTGTTATCCAGGCGCTGATGTTGAAAGCAACCAGGTATCCTGATCCTGATGAACGCCCTGAGCTTGTCATGCCCCAGTGGATTCAATATCAGCTTGATACGGCAAGCACTGTTGAAGAAGTGATAAAAAGTGACGGTGCTGTTCGAATCGCCCAGTTGCCACAGCAAGATGCAAAAGTTCATTATTTTATAACCGATAGTCTGGGAAACAACGCAAGCATTGAGTGGATTGACGGCAAAATGGTTTGTCACACGGGTGATGACCTCCCGGTCAAAGTGCTTGCAAACAACTCCTATGATCAATCACTTGCAGTGTTACGCAGGTTTCAGGGGTTTGGAGGTTACCTGCCCATTTCTCTCAGCAGATTTTTAATCCAATATCAATATAACTCACTTAACAATTCTCTTCCAAGATTTGTTTACGCTGCAGAAATGTCTGAGCAGTATAAACTTCAGAATTCAAAGTCTTCAGTTGACTATGCTTTTGATGTTTTATCTCTGGTTGCCCAGCCAAAACATGCTTCCGCCCAAACTCAATTGAGCGCCGTCTACGACATTTCGAACCGGTCTGTTTATTTTCACACACTTGAAAATTCCAGGATCAGGTATTTTAACCTTTCAGCTTTTGATTTTTCCTGCGCAACACCGGTTAAGGTGCTGGACATTTTTGAGGATCTCTCGGGCGATGTCAGCAGCAGTTTTATTGACTTTACGGAGCAGATGGGACGAGATCTTTTAAAAAGTAATTTCCCCAGTATGGCGGATGAAACTCTGGAGGAGCTTGTAGCCTATCCGGGCACATACACAAGCTGCACGGATTATACTGACAACACGACAGAGGATAGCAAATGTTCTTCCCTTTCCACTAAAGCAGGTAGGGTGGGTGAAACCTACCTTCAATAATTGAAAACAATCGGTGGGTTCCGCTTCGCTGCACCCACCCTACGGACTATTCTAAAGAACCTGATGCAGAGCTTGCAAACTGGACATCAAAGTCTGAAAGTGTAACATTTAGCCATTATGCACGTGAAATGTTTTGATTAATTCAAAGGAGGAAACAGTATGAAGAAGAAAATAGCATGCTGCGGTGTTGAATGCAGCGCCTGTGATGCTTTTATTGCCACACGTGACAACAATGATGACCTGAGACAAAAGACAGCGGCAACCTGGTCGCGGCAGTTTGATGTACCCGTTGCACCAGAGTATGTAAACTGTGACGGATGCCAGCAAAGCACAGGCAGGCATCTTGAGTACGGACTGATCTGCCGGGTGCGCAGCTGCTGTCTTGAGAAAGGGTTTGAGACCTGCGCCCAATGCCCGGAATATGTCTGCGGGATCCTGCAGCGGGGCTTTGAGTTCATGTCCGGGGTGCTTGAAATGGGACCTTTGGAAAACCTTGATGCGCGAAAAAATCTTGAAGAGCTGCGACAGCAATATAAACCATCAACATGAAGTACGAAGAAGGGGAAAAGCATGAAAACGCGCAAACACATTATTTCAAACGCTGTTTTTTTTTGCATCTTCATTTTTTCCACCCCGGTTTTTGCCGCAAACACGCTTACCCTTTACGATGACTTCAATGAAAATACCCTTCACGCAGAAAAGTGGCTGGTTGAACCATCAGAGAATGCCGGTGCAATGACCGTTGACAACGGGACATTAAAGATACATGGAGAGTTTTATCAGGGGCAGGGGGTGCAGTCATTTTTGCTTGGGCCTGACAAGAGTTTTGATGCCCTTGAGGCAAAAATAAAATTGTCATCCGCAACCGAGCTTGTGCAGGGATTTGGTATAGGGTTAAGCCTGTGGAGCAACGGTTTCTATGATTACAAAGTGGCCATTTCCTTTTCAAGGCTGCACAAAGACGATCCGCTGGCAATTCGGGGGCATGTTTACGCAGCACACTGGCAAAACAATCTATCTGCAATACCCGGCGAAGTGCTTTTTGATAATGCATCGTATGACATCTGGTACCGGATGCGCATAGAGCGCGACGGCACAAATATACATTTTTATGTGAAGGAGGGAAGCGACCCTATTCAACCGGCTGACCTGAAATACACCTATGCAATTGAAGGCACAATAGAATCTCCTGCCGTTAACCTCGCTTTTCTGGATGCACGAAACCTCGCTTTTTTTGAAACCACTCCACTTGCCGGCTTTATTGATGATGTTTCCGCGGGCAATCCCCAAAACACATATACGCTTTCAGGAAAGATTGCAGGAACGCTTTGCGATAATTCCGAGATCGCACTCTATCAGGATGCTTTTCCCCGCGAAACCAGAAAAGTCAATTCTGACGGAACCTACACCTTCAGATTCCTCAGCAATGAAAAAACCTATACTGTCGGCACTGCCAACCTCTGCTGCCCCCTGGAGCCGACTACGAGAAGCATTACGATACAGGGAGCTAATCAGGCCGATATCAATTTCACGGTTAAACCCGATAATGCCTTTTCGGAAACAGTGTATGCCATAACCGGCGGCAGGCTGATTGACGGCAACGGCGGAATACCGCTGAATAACGCTCTTATTCTTATAAAGGGCGATACTGTCCAGAGCGTATCCGGCGCAGACGCAACAGAAATCCCCGCAGGCGCCCTGGTGATAGATGCCTCCGGCAAAACCATTATCCCCGGGCTGCATGATATGCACGTTCATCTTCTGGGGGACTCATCACCATTTTTTTATCCTGACTATGTGCGGGCTGTGGGCGTTGATTACCATAAAAATCTGTACGCATATCTTTTCTGCGGCGTAACCTCGGTGCTTGACGTGGGAGAGTTTGCTGCTGAGGATGTGATTTTAAGCCTGAGGGAACAGGAGCAGGCGCACTGCCTTCTTGCGCCCCGGATTTTTACCGTCGGCGCAGGCATTACCTATCCCCACGGGTACTGTTTCCCGGCACGGGTTGCATCAAACCCTGAAGAAGCAGTGAAGGTGGTTGATGATCTGGCAAAAAGAAAGCCAGACAGGGTGAAGATACTATATGAAGATTCCACCCTGACCCGCAAGCCCATACCTGCGTTTGATACGGAGACCCTTAAAGCACTGATTGATGAGTCGCGCCGGCAGGGATTAAAAACAACTGTACATGTCCGCACCCCGGAACAGGCCGAGGCGGTTGTACCTCTGCAGCCTGATGCTTTAGCTCATATTCCCGCCTGGTTTGGCAGCGAATTAAAAGCACTGATAGAAATGATACTGAACCATATAAGCTGTACCCCGACGCTTATGGCCCGCGGAACAGCAACGAAAATGTTTTACGAAAATCCGGATCTTCTTAATGAAGACTTTTTCAAGGCATGCCTTGATCCGCGGCTTGTCAGCGCTTATCAGGATCCTGCGCTGCTTGCGATAGCCCAAAAAAACAGGTCCTTGATCGGCCGTATTATGACCGCGATTTTTTCTTTTCCGGAACGGTTCTTGATGGTGCGGTGTCTTGTCTGGGCGGGCAACAAAATCATTATAGGGACCGATGCCGCCGTTTCAGCTGTTTTTCACGGACCGGCGGCCCATGAAGAAATCGGGCTGTATGTAACAGCAGGGCTTACGCCCCTGGAGGCCATCACCACCGCAACCCGCAATGGCGCCGAGTACGTGGGGAAGCTTGACCGGCAGGGCACCATTGAAGCAGGCAAGCTTGCAGACCTTGTGATCCTGAAAGCCGATCCTACCAAAGACATCAGCAATACCAAGAAAATTGCCCTGGTGATGAAGGATGGAGAAATTATGGACCGCGGCATGCTGTCGCGGGACATCACCGGCCGCCTGTCTGAAGAAGCCCGCTACATTGCAGACAGAATTGATCTGATGCCTGAGGCAGCCTTCAAAAACAGTGATACAGCAAATAAAACAGCTCTTACCGGAATGATGGAAGAGGTTTATTCAATTCTTAAGCAGGCTGATGACAACGAAACAGGGCAGCAGGGCTACGCACAGGCTTCACAGATGCTGTCCGGTACTGTCATGCCGCTGATTGATGGCTGTTCTAACGGGAGTTCCGGGGATGACCTTGTAACTGATTGCGCGTATCAGAAAGAAGTTTATACTGCAGCTCAGCAGCTTGTTGAGGATTGTGTGCAAAAGGGGCTGTTCGCAAAATAATAGAAGAGGAGAACTGCAAATGAAATCATTCATGAAATCTCTGGTAGTTTTTGTTGTGTTCACTGCAGTGCTTTTAACAAATGCGTTTGCAGTAGATTTGCTTATCAAAAACGCGCGCCTCATTGACGGCACCGGCGCTTTACCCAAAGAAGGCGTTTCAATACTGATCCGGGGCGGCTTGATAGCCGCAATCGGCGAAACTGTCTCGGCAGAAGGCGTGCAGGTGCTTGACGCTGATAATGCCACGGTGCTGCCGGGGCTTATCGACAGTCATGTGCATCTTTCTATGGGGCCGGGGAGCTTTATATACGACTTAAGAAAATTACAAAATGCGGATTGGTCCTATACTATTGAAGGCTGGAGGAAAACGCTCGGTAAATACATTTTACAGTATCTTCGGGCGTATGTTGCATGCGGTGTTACAACGGTCCTTGACGCTGGAGTCTCTGCGGAAGTTATACAGGAGATTCGCGATTTGATTTCAAAAGGGAACCCCGGCCCCCGGTTTCTGCCCCTGGGGCCATTTGCTGCACCTGAAGGGGGTTTAGTACACGGTGCAGCGCCGATTACATCGGTTGATGAGGTCACGGCCTTTTTTGACATACTTGAGGAGATGGGTACTGTCGGGCTGAAAACCTCGATTGAATCGGGATTCGGCGCTCAGAAACTATCTATTTTTACTCCTGAGCTGCGCGAGGCGATCAAACAGGAGGCAGCAAAGCGCAATGTCCCTGTCTATATACATGCAGCAAAAGAGGAGGATATGGCTATAGCGCTCACCATGGAGCCCAGGGCGCTTATGCATACCATTTTATTTCAAGATGAAAAGTTGTCTGATGATTTTGTTGAGATGATGGCGGCAACTGGTACATTTCAGGTCACAACTTTATCGGTTATGGACGGGCCGCTTACGTTCTGGGATCTTGAACGTCTTAACGATCCTATGCTTGAGCTGGTCGTTCCTGAGGAAGAGCTGAACTATGCGAAGAATTCTTTTATGGGGTGGTTTGCACATCGGGCATGGGCCAGGAGCGTGGATGTGCCTTTTATTTTTAGAAGTATTGTTGTAAGAAATTTTTTTAAAGAAGAACTTTTCAGCGCAAGCTTATCAATTGCGCAGGACGCCATCAAGCGCCTGCATGAGGCAGGTGTTAGGATTGTCGCAGGCACCGATACGGCTGCAAGAGTATCAGCACCTTATGAGTTTCATGGCCCGGCCCTGCTGCGGGAGATAGAGCTGATCGGCCAGGCAGGCCTGACGCCAATGGAAGCAATCCAGACCGCAACCATAAATGCCGCCGAGATGCTCGGGCTTGACAAAGAAATCGGCACGGTTGAGGTAGGAAAGAAAGCCGAGCTTGTAATCGTGAGAGATGATCCTCTGAAGGATCTGGCAAATCTTCGCTCAATACTCTGGACTGTTCAGGGAGGGGTCGCTAAGACACCTGAGCAGTGGATGAGCCAGTAAGCGATTTTAGATTTTAGAATGCGGATTTTGGAATTAATAAAAAGGTCTATATATTTTGCCGTCATTCCGGCTTGTCCGGAATCCTTCTTTCGATACGGAAAACGATTCCGGACAAGCCGGAATGACTCCGGGATGAGGGGCTTGAATCTTGAATTTTTAACCTATGATAAGGAGGAGATAGATGAGTATGAAATTAATGAGACAGACTATAACAGTAATTGTTGTTCTATGTGCATGCCTTTTGTTTTGTTCCGCAGCTTTTGCTGCCGACAACAGCACAAAAATCGTATTTATGACCGCGAGTCAGCTTGCAGATAAAATAAGCACAGGTGAACTGTCATCTGTGCAGGTGGTCGAGGCGTTTCTGGCGCAGATCGATGCGCATAATCCAGTGCTCAATGCCATCGTCACCCTTGACCGCGAGGGCGCGCTGAAGCGGGCAGCTGAAGCCGATGCAGCCCTTGCCTCAGGCACGCTTTGGGGGCCGCTGCACGGGGTCCCGTTTACGATAAAAGACAATCTTGCTACACAGGGAGTCAGGACAACAAGCGGCTATCCGCTCTGCACAAATTATATTCCTGATAAAAATGCCACCGTGGTCAAGCGCCTGCTTGATGCCGGCGGCATCCTGCTTGGCAAGACAAACATGCCTCTGCTTGGAGGTGATGTGCAGACCAATAATTCGATTTTTGGCCTTACCAGCAATCCCTGGAACAAAGCCCGAACCCCCGGCGGAAGCTCAGGCGGATCAGCTGCGGCCGTGGCAGCTGGCTTATCCCCTTTAGATATCGGTAATGATTTGGCCGGCTCTATTCGTATTCCAGCGCATTTCTGCGGGGTGTTTGGACTTAAGCCCACTGAGCGCCTCGTATCATTTTATGGCCTTACGCCGGGATTGTCTGACGAAAAAGTTTTTCGCTATTTAGTAACATCAGGCCCGCTAGCCCGGTCAATTGATGATTTGAAGTTGTGCCTTACTATTATTGCAGGTCCGGATAATCATGATATGGATGTTGCACCGGCTGCTTTAACTGATCCCCCGGCCCGGACGCTGAAAGACCTGCGCATAGTCTGGACAGACGGGTACGGAGGAGTACCCATAACAGCGGAAACACGGAATGCGCTGCAGTCGCTTGCGACACGCCTTGCCGACATGGGGTGCCACGTTGAAAAGGCCTCACCGATGAATTTTGATTTTAATCTGAGCGTACAGACTGTTTATGAGTTAATCGGGCTGCAGAAGGGGAAATATATGCCGGGACTGGTTCGCTGGTTCAAGTATATTACTACAAAAGACCCTTATTTTGAGCCGCTGACAATAGAAAACCTCCATGCCGCCCTTGACAAGAGGGACAAGCTTACCGCTGAGATGGAAGACTTTCTGTCGCAGTGGGATGTCTGGCTTTGCCCGGTAACCTCAACTGCAGCATTTGACCACATGACTCCATCACGATACGACGGCACACATCCTGTTTACAAGGAGCCGATTTATGTTGATGGCAAGGCGGTAGAGTACCTGAAAGCAACCATAAACTATACCAGCCTTTTTAATCTCACCGGCAGCCCGGTCGTGGTGATCCCGATAGGTTATACAAAAGACGGTCTCCCTATCGGAGTTCAGCTTGTGGGCCGTCGCTGGAAGGACATGCAACTGCTGCAGGCGGCACAGTTGATTAACGACGCTGTCGGTGCATTCAAAAACCCTCCGGGGTATTAATGTGCAATGATGGTCGTGGATGGTCGTTTGTCGGTAGTGGAGTGTTGATGGGGCAGTTAAAGGTGAAGGAGAAATAACATAAAGCCGGGAGTTTTTCCTCCCTTTCCACTAAAGGGAGGTCAGGAGGGATTTTAAGTGTTTCTCAAATCCCCCTAACCCCCTTTGCCACAAAGGGGGATGATAAAACCTAATACCTTGAACTTTGAACCTTGAACCAACGGCAAAGAGGATTGTCATGAAAAAATTAATTTTATCACCTTCATTCAGCATTATTATCCTTCTTTTATTGTTATGCAGCGCGTGCAGCAGGGGGGGGGTGAAGCCCACCTTCAATAATTGAAAACAATCGGTGGGTTTCGCTTCGCTGCACCCACCCTGCGGGCTCCGGATATGCAGCTGCCGGAAGAAAAACCGCAGGACAGCCGTTTTTTTTCTTACTTTTTGGGAAATTCGTCCTTTTGGAGAGAAATAAGAAAATGTAGTTTAATCAGAGTCTTAGCCAATATAATCTGTGGGAGCTTCTCGGAAATTGAGAGACGCTTGCCGCGGTGCCCGTAATGTCTTTAAACAACCTTCTGTAATTCCATCTTTTTTTAAAACACAGCATTTGGCATTGCTCTTGTATTAAAAAGCAAGCATTGCACGGGTTGTCGACCATATTTTTAAGCAGGAGAGCGAAAGTCCGCACATGGTTTTTTTCAAGTAACGTGCTTTAAGAAAAAAACAACCTGAGGAGGGGGAACAATGGAAAAAAAAGTTGTCAGACAAGCAGCAGTTTTACAAGCATGTGTCGCCCTTATGCTCATTGCACTTGCGGCCCCGTTGCCCGGATACGCCTATGAGCTGGAAAGGCAAACCGCGTATGGGAAGGTTAGGGGAACAACAGGGAAAAACAATACTCTTGCCTGGCTTGGAATTCCCTTTTCCAAACCCCCTGTTGGCGATCTGCGGTGGAAAGCCCCCCGTGATCCTGACCCATGGCCGCTGACCCGCGATGCGGTAGAATATCCCTGCAAGTGCACACAATTCGACATGATGGGCAGGGA
>CAYNVA010000088.1:0-3604 GCA_964400575.1 uncultured Thermodesulfobacteriota bacterium
AGCATTGAAGGGTTCTTCCCTTTAAAACAAGGATTTTCAAAGGGTTCTTGACTTTAAGCAGGGTGCGTGCTAATGCTGTTGGAATTCTGCTGACAGGAACTTCCCAGCATATAATTCAAGGTTAGTATCATGAGTGACCAGCTTTTGGATAAGACATACGATCCACACAGTGTTGAAGAGAAATGGTATGAACTGTGGAATAAAAAGGGGTATTTCAAGCCTGACATGAAAAACGGCAGCAAGCCGTACTGCATCGTTATTCCCCCGCCCAATGTGACAGGCTCGCTGCACATGGGCCATGCCCTCAACAATACCCTGCAGGATATCCTTATCCGCTACAAGCGCATGAAAGGTTTTGCCACGCTGTGGCAGTGCGGCACCGACCATGCGGGCATTGCCACACAGAACGTGGTGGAGCGCCAGTTTGCGCAGGAGGGCAAATCGCGCTTTGATGTGGGCCGCGAGCAGTTCATGGAGCGGGTCTGGCAGTGGAAGCATGAGTCGGGCGGAACCATTGTGAAGCAGCTCATGAAACTCGGGGCATCCTGTGACTGGAGCCGCGAGCGGTTCACCATGGACGAAGGCTGCTCGCGGGCCGTGAGAGAGGTGTTTGTGACCCTCTACAATGAGGGCCTCATTTACCGCGGCAATAAGCTTATAAACTGGTGCCCGCGCTGTCATACGGCCCTGTCGGACCTTGAGGTCGAGCATGATGAGATTCAGGGCGGGCTCTACTACATCAAATATCCATCACCCGACGGGAGAGCTTTTCTGACGGTCGCAACCACGCGGCCCGAGACCATGCTTGGCGATACCGCCATTGCCGTAAACCCCGAAGATCCCCGCTATAAAGACTGGATCGGCAAAGAGGTGGTTCTGCCCCTCATGAACCGCAGGATTCCGGTTATCGGCGACAGCTATGTTGACCTCGAGTTCGGCACAGGCGCGCTTAAGATTACGCCTGCCCATGATCCCAATGATTTTGAAATCGGCCTTAAATACAAGCTCGACATCATAAAGGTTATCGGCCAGGACGGTTCCATGACCCCCGATGCCGGAGCCTATGCAGGGCTTGACCGGTTTGAGGCGCGCAAGAAGGTGCTTGCTGACCTCGAGGCGCAGGGCCTGCTTGACAAGGCCGAAGTGCATAAACATTTTGTGGGGCACTGCTACCGGTGCAAGAGTATAGTGGAGCCGAATTTGTCGCTGCAGTGGTTCGTGAAGGTGGGTCCTCTTGCCGAGCAGGCAATAGCTGCGGTGAAGGACGGCCGCACGCGCATACTGCCGGAAAGTTGGGAAAAGACCTATTTCGAGTGGATGAATAATATTAGAGACTGGTGCATTTCGCGCCAGATATGGTGGGGCCACCGGATACCGGCCTGGTACTGCAAGGCCTGCGAAGAGATAACGGTTGCAAAAGTTGACCCCTCGGCCTGTGCCTTCTGCGGCAGCGCCGATATAGAGCAGGAATCAGATGTGCTTGACACATGGTTCAGCTCGGCACTGTGGCCTTTTTCGACGCTTGGGTGGCCTGAAAAGACGGATTTTCTTGCGAAGTTTTATCCGACCTCGTGCCTGGTGACGGGCTTTGACATTCTGTTTTTCTGGGTGGCCCGTATGATGATGATGGGCCTGAAGTTTATGGGCGATGTGCCGTTTCGCGATGTATATATCCACGCGCTGGTTCGCGACAGCGAGGGGCAGAAGATGAGCAAATCCAAGGGCAATGTCATCGACCCTCTGGAAATTATCGACAAGTTCGGAACAGACAGCTTTCGCTTCACCCTGACCGCCATGGCAGCCCAGGGCCGCGATGTGAAGCTTTCCGAAGACCGCATCGAGGGCTACCGGCATTTTGTGAACAAGATATGGAATGCCTCCCGGTTCGCCATGATGAATCTCGAGGGCTATGAAGCAGGCAGGCCCGGCCGTGATGAACTTGAAGTGAAAGACCGCTGGATACTCAGTAAGCTCAATGATGCGATCAAAAAGGTTTCTGAGAGCTATGAGGAGTACCGGTTCAATGAGTCAGCAAACACGCTGTATCATTTCGTCTGGCATGAGTTTTGCGACTGGTATCTTGAGATGGCAAAGAACGATCTGTATCAGAAAGAAAATCCGCGCAGGCGGCTCGTTACCCTGCAGGTTATGGTGCATGTGCTGAAGAGTTTTCTTGAGCTGCTGCATCCGATCATGCCTTTTGTGACCGAGGAAATCTGGCAGAAACTGCCCGGCGCGGGTGAGAGCATAGTCACAACAAAGTTTCCCGAGTTTCATGCCGACGAGCTTGATACGACGGTTGAAGATGAAATGGACATGATAATACAGGTCGTGAGCGCCATCAGAAATATGCGCAGCGAAATAGGCTTGCCACCAAAGGGCAGGCCCCATGTTGATATACTGGCCCATGATGAAGAGTCAGCCCAAAGGATTACTGAGCTGTCAGCGCTGCTGTGCAGTTTGGCAGGGCTTAAAGACGTAGCCGTGCACCGGCAGTGTGCCAAGCCCAAAACAGCAGCCACTGCCGTGGTGGGCACGGTTGAGATTTTCCTCGATATTGAAGGCGTTATAAACTTTGATGAGGAGCGCAATCGGCTGCAGAAGGAGTTGGATAAGGTGCTTGCCGATATTGAGTTTGTTGGCAAAAAATTGGGCAATGAGGGGTTTGTGAGCCGTGCTCCTGAGGCAGTTGTTGCCAAGGAAAAGGAGAAGCTTGAGGGCTATCAGGAGAAAGAAATAAAGCTTCGTGATAACTTAGAGCGCATTATTAATTTATGCGCGTAACTATATGAAAATATTTGATTTATCTATTGATACTCTCATACGCCTTGCCCTTGCAGAAGATGTCGGCAGCGGTGACAGAACAACCGGGCTGCTTGTAGACGGGCATGCGCGAGGCCGGGCCAGCGTGATTGCAAAAGAAGAACTGGTCGCAGCGGGCTTTGTTCCGTTTGAACGGGTTTTTACTTTTCTGTCGGCATCTGTTACCTGCCGGTTTTTGAAGGATGAAGGCTCGGTCGTCAAAAAAGGCGAACCCCTGGCTGAGCTTGACGGGCCTTTTGCCACGCTGCTGACCGGCGAGCGCACGGCCCTCAATTTCATGCAGCGCCTGTGCGGCATTGCAACGCTGACGCGGCAGTACGTGGAAAAGCTTAAGCCCTTTAAAACTGTTCTGCTTGATACCCGCAAGACCACGCCCGGCTGGCGTGTGCTGGAAAAAGAGGCGGTGCGCTACGGCGGCGGCACCAATCACCGCATGGGGCTGTTTGACGCCCTGCTTATCAAGGAAAATCATATTGCCGCCTGCGGCGGCATCACGGCGGCTTTGGCAACAGCACGCGGGCAACTCAATCCGCTGCTGTCCGTTGAAATCGAGGTGCGCACTATTGCAGAACTGCAGGAGGCCCTTGTTGCCGGGCCCGATGTCATCATGCTTGACAATATGAGCCTTGCAGACATGAAGAAAGCAGTTGAGATAACCGCAGGACGGGTGCCACTTGAGGCTTCCGGCAATGTGACGCTTGATACACTGGCAGATATTGCTGCAACAGGGGTCGACTATATATCTTCGGGAGCTATTACGCATTCTGCGCGGGCCGTTGAT
>CAYNVA010000089.1:0-1824 GCA_964400575.1 uncultured Thermodesulfobacteriota bacterium
GGGGGCATTTGACTACCTGCCCAAGCCGGTGCGCAGGGACATGCTCCTGCGCGTGTGCGGCCAGGCGCTGCGGCACAAGGCGCTGCTTGATGAGAACAAGCGCATCGAGCGGGAGCGGGAGGAGCTGGTCGTCAGGCTGCAGGACGAGCTTGCAAAAGTGAAAACGCTGCAAGGCCTGCTACCTATTTGCGCGTCATGTAAAAAGATACGAAACGATGAGGGTTACTGGGAGCGGATCGAGGTATATATAAAGCAGCGCTCTGATGTAGATTTCACCCACGGCATATGCCCTGAATGCGCAAAAAAACTCTATCCCGAATTCTTTAAGGACACAGAAGGCCCGGCCGGGCAGGCTGCAGTTTGAGACCCGCCAGGGGCACTACATGCGGGTTGTGGTTGACCTGCCGGCGGCAGAGTAGGGTTGCGGTTTTAAGGCCGAAGGTGTAAGGATTAAGGTATGGCCGATACAGTTTTGATTATCGACGATGAAGAAACCCTGCGGTTCAGCTTCAAAAACTTCCTCGAGGAGGCGGGCTACGGCGTCCTCACCGCGGCAGACATCCACAGCGCGCTGGAAATTTTGTCGGCAGGTTCCATAGACGTCGTATTCTGCGACATACTCATGCCCGGGGGCACGGGCATCGATGTGCTGCGCGAGGTCAAAAAGCAGGGCCTCCACTGCCCGGTGGTCATGGTGACGGGCGAGCCCTCCATTGACACCGCCTCCGATGCAGTGCGGCTGGGGGCATTTGACTACCTGCCCAAGCCGGTGCGCAGGGACATGCTCCTGCGCGTGTGCGGCCAGGCGCTGCGGCACAAGGCGCTGCTTGATGAGAACAAGCGCATCGAGCGGGAGCGGGAGCAGTATCGCAGCGATCTGGATTTGCTCTTCACCAGCGTCAGCGAGGCAATCGCCATCATTGACAGCGAAGCGCGCCTGCTGCGGGCAAACGCGGCGTTCTGCGATCTGTTCGAGATCAGCCTGGATGCGGCGCTTCAGAAACCTGTTGCCGATGCCCTCACCCACGGCACGGCTGCATGCTGCAGCGTGCTTGACCGGGTCATGGAGGACAAAACGCCCGTCCGGGATATACGAGCCGAGTGGCAATGCCGCAGCGGCCGGCGGCGGGTGGCCATTTTCGCCGCGTCGCCGCTTTTTAAAAAAAGCAGCGGATTTGCCGGCGTTGCGCTTTTTGCCCGGGATGTCACGCGTCAGGCTGACCTTGAACACCAGCTTGCCGAGCGATGCGGGTTCCACAGGCTCATCGGCAAGGCCAAGAGGATGCGGGAGATATATTCCCTGGTGGAAGCTCTGGCCGAAACCGACACCACCGTGCTACTCACCGGCGAAAGCGGCACGGGCAAGGAGCTTGTGGCCGAGGCGATTCATTATGCAAGCCCCAGGGCGCAGAAGCCCCTGGTGAAGGTGAACTGCTCAGCGCTTTCAGAGAACCTGCTCGAGAGCGAACTGTTCGGGCATGTGAAAGGCGCCTTTACAGGGGCCGACCGGGACAGAACCGGCAGGTTCCAGATGGCCCAGGGGGGCACCATCCTGCTGGATGAGATCGGCGACATCGCCCCCCGCCTCCAGATAAAGCTTCTGCGGGTGCTGCAGGAGAAGGAGTTCGAGCGGGTGGGAGAAGCAGCGTCGGTAAAAGCCGATGTCCGCATCATAGCATCCACCAACAGCAACCTGCAGGACAAGATCGCCCGGGGCGAGTTCCGCAGCGACCTGTACTACCGCCTCAAGGTGGTGGAAATCGATCTGCCGCCCCTGCGGGAGCGGTTCGAAGATGTGCCCCTGCTGGTCAATGAGTTCTGCGC
>CAYNVA010000090.1:0-2387 GCA_964400575.1 uncultured Thermodesulfobacteriota bacterium
GCCCTGAGCCTGTACTGGACAACGGCGCAGGCTATTCTGCGCGGCAGCGGCATCACCCTGCTTGAAAAGCCCGCGGACTTTTTGAAGCTTGAAAACAATTTCTTTTCAGCCCTTTTTCTGTATTCCTATCACCGGGCAGGCATACCCCGCGGCAGGCGCGTGCTGTATGCAGCCCTGAACCACTGCCTGCGGGGCATGGTAACAGGATGCGACAATATTCTTGATGATGAATATAAAATGACGCTTGAAACAGATCTGCCTGCGGGCGCCAGGCGCTTCCGCTCCATTATCGACATCATGGCATCAGACCGCGCACTGTTCAGCCTTCTCATGGAGGCATACGCCAAAAACGAGCTTTCATCTGAGCAGGTTTTAATGGCCAGCACAGCATCCCTTCATGCCCTGACTGCAAGCGGCATACAGGAATCAACCGAGGAGCAGGGCATACAGAGCATACTTACCCCGCAGGATATTCTGAGTAAAGTACACCATTACAAAACCGGGCTGCTGTTCAACTGCCCCTGGGGCATACCGGCGGTTCTTGAAAACTTGAGCACTGACACTGTGGCCCCGCTGCAGCAGGCGCTGTACCGTATCGGCATAGGATGCCAGATACTGGATGATATGGTTGATCTTGGCCGCGACGTGCGAGAGGCCCGTCATAATTATGCCGCTTCCCTTATCTACCACAGCAGCGTCAAGGACCACTGGCGCCAGCTGCACGAAAAGGCTGCAGCAGAGCCGGGTGATCAGGAAAAGGCCACCCTGCTGCTTGATTTCCCCCAGGCCCTGGCAGAATCTGCACGCACGGCCCACAGCTATCTGCTTGAAGGCTTAACAGCCCTGTTTGACGAGCAGCACCAATTTGCAGTTGAGCCTGCCCTAGCATTTCTGTACCGCCGCATCGGCACCGAGCACTTAATGGCTGCCGCAGGCCGGCCCGCATGAGAGATGCCCTATGCTGAAACAATCAGGCTTCTGGCTGAAAACCGCATCGCTGTTTCTTGTGCGCTCCGGCCGCTCAACCGCTGCTTTATCGCTCATGGTCGTCACAGCGGTTGCGACGCTTATTTTTCTCTCCTCCCTGGCTGTCGGCATCAATGACGCCATGATCCGCAACTCCGCAGGCCTCTACGCCGGCCATATCACAGGCTTTGATCTTGCAGCAACACTTGCGCCTGAAAGCCTCGCTGTCGAGGGCGTCGCGGGCATTGTCAAGCGAGTGCCGGCTGCCGGCATACTGGCCGGCCCCAAACATTTTGAAACCGTGATCATGCTTGGCATCGATCCTGCGGCCGAACAAAAAAACACAGCCTTCTGGAAAAAAACCGTGCAAGGCTCGTTCCTCTCCGGCGCCAGCCAGGGGATTTTCATCAGCCAGACTCTGGCTGAGGCGCTTGCTGTCGGGGCAGGCGACACGGTCAGGTTCAGCCCCGGCGACATGGAGCATTTCAAGCCCTATAAAGTCCAGGGAGTGTATAAAACCGGCATTGAGCAGCTCGACAGGGGAATAGCTTTCTGCAATCTTGCTCTGCACCCTTCCCCCCAGGGGCCGTGGACAGCCTCCGTTTTTCTGAAGGATGGTGTGGACCCCGACGGAGTTCTTGCAGCATACCGCAGCAGCCTGACTGAGGCAGGATCGTTTAAATCATGGAGCCAGCTGATGCCTGATCTGCGGCAGCTGATCGACCTGAATTATGTATCAATGTCCATGGTCACGGTGCTGGTATTTGGCGTTGTGTCTTTAGGGATAGCCTGCGCCTTTGTTATCTTTATCATGAAGCATGTGCGGGAATTCGGCATCATGAAGGCAATGGGGGTTACGGCAGGTGAGATGATGCGCCTTATCATGATGGAGATACTGCTCATGAACCTTGCGGCATCGCTTGCGGGCATTCTTGCCGGCACGGCAGCGGTGCTGCTTGTGGGCTCCACGGGAATCGATCTTACGGCATTTACCTCCCACAACCGGTATTTTGCCGTGTCAGGCATGATTTATCCGAGGCTGACGGCTTTTTCCCTGTGGTCGCCGCCTGCCCTTGCTCTGGTGTTCAGCCTTGGTTCAGCCATATGGCCGGCGCTTCTTGTGGCACGGAAAAAAGCCGCTGACATACTCAAGGTAGGCTAAGACTATGGTGCAGTGCCAGGACATTACAAAGCAATACCACTCGGGCAGAGGCACAATGCATGCCCTGCGCGGCGTTTCCTTTACGGTAGCCCCTGCTGCCATGGTGGTCATCGTAGGCAAATCAGGCTCGGGCAAAACAACCCTTCTCAACTGCATGGGCGGTTTGGACCGGCCCGACAGCGGCAAAGTCATCTATAATGGACGCAATCTGCACGAACTGCCGCCCCGTGAGCTCAACCTTTTTCTCCGCCGCGATATG
>CAYNVA010000091.1:0-22942 GCA_964400575.1 uncultured Thermodesulfobacteriota bacterium
TTTCAAAAAAATAGGGCAGGGACGACCAGCAACTTATCATATACAGCACAATGCCTGCCAGCGGCGCCAGCAGCCGCGGGATGAACAGCGACAGGCAGGCAATCATGAGGCCGTAGAGCGCAAGACTGAGCGTCATGAACAAAAAACTGAGCGGAATCTGCATGGTGATACCGCCGGTAGCCCTATAGAAAAACCAGCAGAACAGCCAGCCTAAAACAGTGAGGTTAAGAGTTGAAATAATAAGCACGGGCAGCAGCTTGCCGGCAATATATGCATCGCGGCTTAAAGGTCTGGCAAGTGTTACAGCAGCAAAGCCTTCGTCCAGATCGCGTGTGAGCGACTGCGATGCCAGCAGTCCGCACAGCATGATGCTCCAGAAAACGATACCGTGAAATGATATCCCAAGTGCAATGCCCTGGCGCGCCTCTTTGCCGATAAGCAGGCTTTCGCCCTTGATCGTGCCGATGTCACAGCCTTTTGCCATGAAAACAAACAACAGCGAGATCAGGAAGATAAAATAGACCACGCGCTGCCTGCCGCACTCTTTAAGGCCGATCTTTGTTAAAGCCCATATCTTCATTTTTTACCAGTCTGTAAAAAAGTTCCTCGAGCGACTCCGACTTCCACGCAAGCGACTGCACCCGGCCTCCGGCCTCGACAATGATGCGGTGGACAGTGACAGAATCATTTTCATTAGATAGATATATTCGTAAGTATTTTCCGTCACTTTCAAGGCTTTTCTGAGACAGTGCATTGATAGCGTTTCCCATGCCCCCGGTAAACCCCTCAGCCACTACCTCAAGATGCTTTCCCCGGTCTGACAGGTCGTCTCTGGAGCCGCTTTTGATTATTTTGCCTTTATTGAGTATCGCCACGCGGTCGCAGGTTCGTTCAACCTCTGAGAGCAGATGCGAATTAAGAAATATGGTTGTGCCCTGCGCCTTCATCTCAAGCAGCAGGCGGCGCAGCTCGGTAAAACCGATGGGGTCAAGGCCGGAGGTGGGTTCATCGAGAATCAGCAGTTCGGGATTCCCGAGTATTGCCTGGGCAATGCCCGTTCTCTGCAGCATGCCTTTTGACAGGGTGCCGATTTTTTGTGTGCGCACGGATTCAAGGGCCATGGCACACAGGCAGGTGTCGATCTCCCTTTTAATTTTTTTTGAAGATATTCCAATTAATTCTCCATGAAAGTGAAGAAATTCATCAATGCTCAAAAAAGGGTAAACGCGGATATTTTCAGGCAGAAACCCGATAGTCTGTCTTGCCTGAGCGTTGGTTACCGGTTCGCCGAAAATCCGGACGCTTCCGGATGTGGCGCGTACAAGATTGAGGATGACTTTAACGAATGTGCTTTTGCCTGCGCCGTTGGGCCCGAGAAACCCAAATATTTCTCCCCGATTCACAACGAGTGTTATATCGTCGAGCGCCGCAATGCTGCCGTATTTTTTGACAAGGCTGTGAGCTTCGATTGCAAACTGCATATGGTATATACTAAGGAACCATGAAGTGTTGTTCTAGCAGGGTTGCTGTATTACAGGAGTTTTACAAGCTGCGCCATGCCGGTTATGGCCTGCACGCAGAAGACTGCGATGCTGAGTATATTGATCCAGCGGTGATAGGCAAGCAGCGCAGTGCGCTTTTCGCGCTTTGCCAGCATGACAAGGCCGGTTGTGGCTCCCATGGCAAGCAGCAGGACCATAAGCATGGCGGCAATTTCATGCACCTCCATGTCAACAGGAATGCCGTTTTTGTCTGCCCATTTTGCCGCGATAATTCCCAACCCTGCGCCCAGCAGCGTGGTGAAATAATAGATCGCCCCGCAGTTGATGTGGATGGAGAGGTTGAACATCCTGCGCGTCAGGCCCGTGAGCAGGTTGAACAGCCCGCAGGCAAAGGCAAATGCCTGACCGACGGGGTGCAGAAAAAGAATTTCTTTCATAGATAGTGTCCATGCAAGCAGAGTTGGCTGATGCCGTATTTCATAACCCAGGCGGCAGGCATTGTCAAATACTGTTTGCCGGGCCGGCAGCAGGCTTGAGGGCTGCAGGTATATGTGCGGCTCGCCGATGCTTTTTTTTCGAAACATGCTTTCTTCAGGCTTGTGTTTCTGCAGTACTTCAAAGCTTCAGCAGGATCACTGCATGCACATCGCCCGTGAGTAAAAGAAAAAAGGGACCAGCAGTAGCAGCTGATCCCTTACTGTTTCTGGCGTCCCCAACGGGAGTCGAACCCGTGTCGCCGGCGTGAAAGGCCAGTGTCCTAGGCCACTAGACGATGGGGACTTACTGTGTCCAAACTACATAGCATACAAATCATTGAGAGGCAAGAATTTTGTAAACTGCAGAGTTGGAAATGAATAAATAAAAATCATTATTGGCACATTTAGAAGCTGTGTGCAGCTGCTTCAGGGTCTGCCGTATGGAAGCGGTTCATTGCGGCTGCGACGCCCTGCGTAAGAATCACCTCTACGCACTGGACAACAGATTCCGTTATGACAGATAAGCGCTGCAGCTCATGGCTGGAAAATGCCTCGAGCACATAGTCAGGCCCTGGCATAGTCTCTGGCGGGCGTCCGATGCCGATGCGAAGGCGCAGAAATAAGTCTGTGGAGAGCTGGTCAATGAGGGATGAAATGCCGCGGTGGCCGGCGCTTCCGCCGCAGACTTTTATTTTAAGGCAGCCAAAAACAACATCCATATCATCGTGCATGACTATGATGTCTTCGGCTGCAATGGCGCAGGAGTCTGCAAGCGCCTGAATAGCTTGGCCGCTGCGGTTCATGAAGGTCTGGGGCTTGGCAATGATGACCTCCTGCCCGCACCAGCTGCCGTGTCCTATCAGGGCATGAGACTTTGTTTCGTTCAGGGCAATACCTGTTTCCCGTGCTATACGGTCGGCGGCCATGAACCCGATATTGTGTCTGGTCAGGCTGTACGCCGCACCGGGATTGCCAAGACCTGCAATAAGCTTCACAGGACGTATACCACATGTTTAAGCAGCAGGTCGTGGCGTCTAAAAACCATTGCTCCCCCCGACCTGCCGGCTGGCATTACTTCTTTGCAGGAGCAGCCTTGGCAGCTGCAGGAGCAGCCTTGGCACCTGCAGGAGCAGCCTTGGCAGCTGCAGGAGCGTCCTTGGCAGCTGCAGGAGCGTCCTTGGCACCTGCAGGAGCATCCTTGGCAGCTGCAGGAGCGGCTTCTGCTTCAGGTGTTTCTTCCTGAATAACGATGGGCGCCATGATGTTTACCACGCCAGCTTCCGAATCGCTCAGGATCTGGACATTTGGCGGTACCTTCAAATCCTTCACATGGACGGAAGCGCCGATTTCCATTGCGGTCACATCAATGTCGATATGCGGCGGCACATCTGCAGGAAGGCTCTTTACTTTGATTTCATGCAGGAGATGGCGCAGGATGCCACCATTCTTAACGCCAATAGCCTTGCCGATGATACGCACATGCACGGGCGCTACTATTTTCTCATCCATGCGTACGGCGAAGAAGTCTATATGCCGGATTTGTTCCTTGATCGGGTCGCGCTGGATGTCTTTGATAACGACCATGGTTTCCCCTGCGTCCTTGCCCTGGACAACCAGTTTATACAGCTGGTAGTCCTGCATATCTTCATGACCGGGTCGAAACATTTTATTCACTGCAACGGCATCGACGCAGATCGAAACGGCGTCATAATGATGACCGTATACGACCGCCGGAATGATTCCCTTGGCGCGCAGTTTGCGGTTAACGCCTTTGCCTGCGCCCTGGCGCGATGTTGCGGTGATGGTGATTGTCTGGCTCATGGTGCCTCCTTACTGCTGTTGGTATATGGTACATAAATTTTGCTTATATGAAAAGCGAGCTTACCGAGTCATTGTCGTGAATCCGTTTGATGGCAACGGCAAAAAGTTCGGCAATGGACAGCACTTTTATCTTTTTTGATGCCGCCCCTTCAGGGGTGAGCGGGACCGTGTTGGTGACCACTATTTCTTCGAGACAGGAGCTGTTGATTTTTTCAATGGCAGTGCCTGAAAGCACGGGATGCGTGCAGCAGGCAGCAACTGACAGGGCTCCGCGTGCGAAGACCGCGTCTGCCGCTTTGGTAAGGGTTCCTGCCGTGTCGACCATGTCGTCGAGCACCAGGGCATGCTTGCTTTCGATATCGCCGATGATATTCATGACCTCGGCTTCATTTGCCCGCAGGCGCCGTTTATCGATAATGGCAAGCGTGGCCCCGATACGTTTTGCCATGCTGCGGGCCCGCTCGACGCCGCCTGCATCGGGTGAAACGATGACAACTTCTTTGCCGGCATATTTTTCCTGCAGGTATTGGAAGATGATCGGCGAGGCGAAAAGATTATCAACCGGGATGCTGAAAAAACCCTGAATCTGGCCGGCATGCAGGTCAATGGTCAGAACGCGGTCGGCTCCTGCGGTGGTGAGCAGGTCTGCAACCAGCTTTGCCGTTATCGGCACGCGGGGTGCGACCTTGCGGTCCTGCCGGGCATATCCGTAGTAGGGAATAACTGCGGTTATTCTCTCGGCTGATGCCCTTTTGAGGGCATCAATCATGATCAGAAGTTCCATCAGGTGCTTATTGACAGGATTGCTGGTTGACTGCACGACAAAAACATCCATGCCGCGAACGTTTTCCTGCACCTCGACCATGGTCTCGCCGTCGCTGAAGGAGGCGACTTTGGCTGAGCCCAGTGGCTGATTGAAATACGTGCAGATTTCACCAGCAAGAGCAAGGTTTGCATTGCCCGAGAAAATTTTAAGACCGTTCACACAAGACTCCTTTTTTATGCCCCTGACACTTCTGGCCGGACAACGGGTTTATGAGCATTGCTGCATCAGGGGCTCTTTCGGTTTCAGCTTTTGCCATCCGTTCGGGCATAGGCCTGCCGTAAACTTGGGGCGATGAAAATATCGCCGGTTATGGTCTTTGAGAGCTGCGCAGCTGCTTTCCGGCAGACCTCGCGGTTTGCAAAAACTCCAAAAACCGATGAACCGCTCCCGCTGAGCAGCGCACCATCGGCGCCCGTCTGCATGAGGCTCTGTTGTATAGCGGCGATTTGTGGATGCCGGGGTATCACCACTTGCTCAAAGTCGTTATGCAGCAGCATGCGCACCTGTGCAAGGTCATCAATTGAATTTGGTAAAATAATATTTTTTTGCTGATTTGTCAATAAGATATCTTTGCTGAAGGTTGTGTAGGCCCATGCCGTTGAGATGCTGAAACCGGGGAAAACAATGACAAACCAAAGGTCAGGGCCAAGATGGGCCTGCTGCAGTATTTCGCCGATGCCGGTAGCACGGGCTGTTTCCCAGGGAGCAAGGAAAAAAGGCACATCAGCCCCCAGTCCGAGTGCGAGTTTCTGGAGGTTTTGCAGTGAGAGCCCCAGGTCAAAAAGCCTGTTGAGACCGTCAAGCGTGGCGGCTGCATCGCTGCTGCCGCCGCCAAGGCCTGCCCCTGCAGGTATTCGCTTGCACAGCTTGATGGCTACACCCCGTTTTGTGCCGCAGAGGCTTAGAATGAGCTCTGCTGCCCGGTATACGAGATTTGTCCGGTCTGACGGCACGACAGGGCTGTCAACGGTAAGGCTGATGCCGGGTACAGCTGTTTTTTTTATTGTTATTTCATCGAAAAGGCCGATTTTTTGAAATATAGTGCTTATTTCATGATAGCCGTCTGGCCGCTTCCGGATGATTTCAAGGCACAGATTGACTTTTGCGGGGGCGCTGATGACGAGTGTTTCCATAGCCGGGTTCAGGGGGCGTCTTTTTTTAGTTCTTCCACATACCGCATACGCAGATCATACAGCAGGCTCTCCAGCAGCTGGCTTTCCTCCCGGACAAGGTTCCCGACTGTTTTCTCATTCAAAATTCCCAGAATATCAATCGTCTGTTTGGCAAGGGGCAGATTGCGCTGCGTCAGGTTTGTTGCCGGATCAGGAATATCGCCCAGAAGGAAAAGTGCTGATGAGCTGAGCGATAGTATAAATGAAGCGAAATTTATTTCAGGCAGGGGCGGGGCGTTATGCTCTGCGTTCACCCGATCATGAGAGGTTCTTTTTGCGCCAGCGCCGGGTGTCTGCTCATCTCCAGCCTGTTTCACCGTTTCATCCTGCGAGCAGCATTCTTTGTCTTTAAAGGTAAACCCATCACCCTTTTTTTCTTCCATAAGCTCCTCCCTTGCTCGCACTATGCAGATGGTTTATTTCGTCCCCTTTTTTGTTTTCTGCCAGGTGTAATATATCCTTTGCACTACAGTGACATGCGTCAGTACCGCAAGAATCAGAAAAACGGGCTTCATAAGATTAAAGTAGCAACCCGCAACGATCAGCAGGATCCTTTCGGCGCGTTCCATGATGCCGATATTGCATGCGGGGATAAAGGTTTCAGCCCGTGCCCGGGTATAGGGAATCAGCACGCAGCCTACCGACGTTATGGAACACAGGCTTACCATGAAAATGTCGTTTTGCCGGGCATAGTAAATGATGAAGGCAATAAGAATCGCCATGTCCGAATAGCGGTCGACAACGGAATCGATAAAGCCACCGAAGGACGTAGCTTTTTTCATGGTTCGTGCGGTAGCCCCATCAAGGATGTCAAAAAGTCCGGCAAACAGAATGAGCAGCGCAGCTGTTTTCCACCATCCAACGATGATGCCGCCGGCTGCAATGAGGTTTAAAAAAAGTCCTGTAAGCGTCAGTGCTGTCGGGCTGAGCTTTGACAGCGGGCCCCATTTGATAATCGGTGCAAGGATGCTGTCAAGTCTGTGTCCAAGCTTTTCACTGAGCATGTGGTTTTTGAATACCTTTCATGTAAAGAAAGCCCGCACTTGCATATAATAAAAGAGGATGAACCAGGGCACTTCATCCTCTTTTATTGATTTAAAGGCTCTTTTGTCAAGCAAAAACCGGTTTATTTGTCCGTTTCTTCAAATTCTGCGTCAACTACATCGTTTTGTCCAGCTGTTCCTGCGCTTTGGGAGCCGGTCTTGTTTCCCTGGCTGTCTGCGCCAGGTTGCGCATCGCCTGTTGATGCCTTTTTGTACATGGCTTCCGCCAGACGGTGCGAGGCATTATTCAGGGCCTCCATGCGTGTCTTGATTTCGTCGACAGTTCCTTTTTCAAGGGCATCTCTGGTATCCTTAAGTGCATCATCGACGGCTTTGGCGTCTGCTTCTGAAATTTTATCGCGGTTTTCTTTGAGAATTTTTTCAGTTGCGTACACTAAGCTGTCGGCCTGATTGCGTACTTCAATTTCATCTCGCTTCTTCTTGTCGTCGGCTGCATGAGCCTGAGCGTCCTTAACCATTTTATCAATGTCATCTTTATTCAGGCCGCTTGACGCCGTTATGGTTATTTTCTGCTCTTTCCCGGTTCCGAGATCTTTGGCAGACACATTTACAATACCATTGGCATCAATGTCGAAGGTGACTTCGACCTGGGGCACGCCGCGCTGTGCCGGCGGAAGGCCTACCAGCTGAAACCGGCCAAGAGTACGGTTGTCTCGGGCCATGTCTCGTTCACCCTGCAGCACATGGATTTCAACGCTTGTCTGGTTGTCGGCAGCCGTTGTGAATATTTCACTTTTTCTGGTCGGTATTGTCGTGTTGCGTTCAATGAGCTTGGTGGTGACGCCGCCCAGGGTTTCTATGCCCAGCGACAGAGGCGTAACGTCAAGAAGCAGCACATCCTTGACCTCTCCTGCCAGAACGCCTGCCTGTACGGCAGCACCCAACGCGACAACTTCATCGGGATTAACACCCTTGTGCGGCTCTTTACCGAAAATTTTGCGCACCATGTCCTGT
Organism: uncultured Thermodesulfobacteriota bacterium; assembly: GCA_964400575.1. Classification (GTDB taxonomy): domain Bacteria; phylum Desulfobacterota; class WTBG01; order CAIYCZ01; family CAIRTM01; genus CAIWCT01. Next base: position 7,816 of record CAYNVA010000091.1, read on the forward strand.
ACCTTGGGGATGCGCGTTGACCCGCCAACAAGAATAGCCTCGTTTATCTGGCTGGGCTGCAAACCAGCGTCCTTGAGAGCCTGCTCGCAGGGGATATGAGAGCGCTCTATAAGATCATCAATCATTTGCTCGAATTTTGCCCTGCTTAAACGGCAGTTCAGATGCTTTGGCCCCGAGGCGTCAGCCGTAATAAAGGGAAGATTTACTTCGGTTTCAACCGTTGATGACAGCTCTATCTTGGCCTTTTCTGCAGCCTCTTTCAGGCGCTGCAGGGCCATTTTATCCTGGCTGAGGTCTATGCCCTGGTCCTTCCTGAATTCTGCAACAAGCCAGTCGATAATGCGCTGGTCAAGGTTGTCGCCGCCAAGATGCGTGTCACCGTTGGTTGATTTTACTTCGATTACGTTGTCGCCGACTTCAAGTATGGAAATATCAAAGGTGCCGCCACCGAAGTCATATACAGCAACAATTTCTTCCTTTTGCTTGTCCAGCCCGTAGGCAAGGGCTGATGCCGTCGGCTCGTTGATTATGCGCAGTACATTGAGGCCTGCGATCGTTCCGGCATCTTTTGTTGCCTGGCGCTGACTGTCATTAAAGTAGGCAGGTACTGTTATCACAGCGTCTTGTATTTCGGTGCCGAGATAGGCTTCAGCCGATTTTTTAAGTTTCTGCAGGGTTTTTGCTGAAATTTCCTGGGGCGAATATTGTTTGCCGCGCACTTCAATCCGAACATCACCATTGGCCCCCTCAAGCACCTTATAGGGTACCATCTTCATTTCTTCGCTCACTTCACTGTACTTTCGTCCCATGAAGCGTTTGATTGAATAAATGGTGTTTTCAGGATTGGTAATTGACTGGCGCTTTGCCACCTGGCCAACTAAGATATCGCCCTCTTTGGTAAATGCAACAACAGAAGGGGTGATTCTGCTGCCCTCTTCGTTGATGATGACCGTCGGTTCACCGCCCTCCATTACTGCAACAACAGAGTTGGTGGTTCCTAAATCTATGCCGATTGCTTTTGCCATACCTGCCTCCTTGATTTTTCCCAGAATAGCGGAAGTTTATGTGTATGTTTAAAATTGTATATAAATTTAAATATTGCTTATGTGCTAATATAACCACGAGCACAGTGTGAGTCAATGGTGCGGCTAAAAAATATATGCAATTTATTTTAGAGCCTTACGCATGTTCACCCCTTGTTGCAGAATAACAAAAATGGCTCAATATATCTGTGTGAAAGAGGGCGTTTTATTGAAGGGTTGTAAAGGTTGGCAGGAAGTCTGTGCTGAGCTAGGTCGGCATCATGTCCCGATGGGAATAATTTTCAAAACGAGTATATTCACTGATAAAAGCAAGCTGTATTTCGCCCGTTGGCCCGTTGCGCTGCTTACCGATAATCACCTCAGCCTTGCCCCTGGATTCTTCCGAATCGGGATGATAGACTTCATCGCGGTAGATGAACAGGATGACGTCAGCATCCTGCTCAATGGCGCCCGATTCACGGAGATCGGCCATATGGGGGCGCTTATCGACGCGGTCCTCCACCTTGCGATTCAACTGTGAAAGAGCAAGGACCGGTACGTGGAGCTCCTTGGCAAGCCCTTTGAGGGAGCGGGAAATTTCAGAAATTTCCTGTTCACGGCTGTCGGAGCGGTTTTTAGAACCGGCCATAAGCTGAAGATAATCAACGATGACCATGCCCAGGCCTTTGTCTGCTTTGAGCCTGCGGGCCTTGGCGCGCATTTCAAAAACCGTCATGCCGGGCGTGTCATCGATATACATCATTGAATCGGCAAGTTTGCCCGCAGCCATGGACAGTTTGCCCCACTCTGTTTCCGCAATGTATCCGGTACGCAGTTTGTGATTGTCGACGCGTGCTTCACTGCAGAGCATGCGCAACGCCAGCTGTTCTTTTGACATTTCCAGGGAGAAGATTGCTATGGGAATATGGGATTCCTGCGATGCATGCTGAGCGACATTGAGGCAGAATGCGGTTTTGCCCATGCTGGGACGTCCGGCAATAATAATAAGATCTGAGGGCTGGAAGCCTGATGTTTTCGAATCAAGGTCAGCAAACCCCGATGGCACGCCGGTGATAATCTGTTTTTTTTCATACAGCCGCTCAATATCTTTGAAAGTCGACTTGAGGATCGTTTTCAGGGGGTAAAATGACGGCTTTATCCCGTCCTCTGAAATTTGGAAGATGGTTTTTTCGGAGAAGTCAAGAATGTCCTCCACATTTTCTTCAGCAGTGGATGCCTTTGAGACTATTTCGGTTGCTGAGTGGATAAGATTGCGCAGTATTGCCTTCTGACGGATAATCCTTGCATAATATTCAATGTTGGCTGCTGTGGGGATATTTTCAAGCAGGTCGGTCAGATAGGAAGCTCCTCCGACTTCATCAAGTTTGTTTTTTCTTTTTAGGACTTCTGTGACAGTGATAAGATCGGCAGGCTCGTTTTTCTCATACAGGTCTATCATCGCCTGATAAATCTGGCGATGCGACTCGCGGTAGAAGTCCTCTGTTTTGATGATTTCCAGAGCCTTGAACAGCGCGTCATTTTCCAGCAGCACTGAGCCTAGAAGCGATTGCTCTGCTTCTAGATTCTGAGGGGGGACGTTCTGGAGAGCGTTGCTGCCCATGAAGTTGCCCCGAGGCTCCTTATTCTTTGACAACCCATACTTTCAGATTGGCGGTTACATCGGAATGTATTTTAATTGGAACTGTGAAAATGCCAAGGCTTTTGATCGGCTCATCCAGCAGTATTTTCTTTTTGTCAACGTCAATGCCTTCATTTTTGAGGCTGGTGCAAATGTCGGCTGAGGTGACAGAACCAAAGAGCTTATCCTCTTCGCCGGCAGCCCGCGCTATCGTACAGGAGATGGCCTCGATTTTTCTGGCAATGCCCTCCGATTCCTTTTTTAGTTTGTTCAGCTTTGCCTGAACCTGACGCTTCTGGTGCTCAAGCTGTCTGACATTTTCTGTTGTTGCGACTATTGCCATGCCTTTTGGGATTAAATAATTCCGGGCATAGCCGTCCTTAACTTTTAACATGTCGCCTGCGGAACCACGATGCGCTACATTTTCAGTCAAAATAACATTCATTATTGACGCCCCTTTTAGTTACAGTAAAAGTTTTTTAAAAGGTTGTTACGGCAAACGGCATGATCGAAAGCACACGGGCGCGCTTTATTGCATTGGCCAGCTCCCGCTGATGCTTGGCACAGGTGCCGGAGATTCTGCGGGGAATTATCTTGCCGCGTTCGGTGATGAAGTGCCGCAGCGTGTTGTAGTCTTTATATGCTATATCAAGGTTACTGTCCGAGCAGAAGCGGCAGATTTTACGCTTGGTATAGAATGGCTTCCTTTTTTGGGTTCTCCGTTTAATCAACTTGACCTCCTACCGATGACTGTATGTTCAAACGCTATGAACAGTTTGGTTGATATTAAGTGACGACGCTCTTACGCTTCTGCTGTTGTTGTAGCGGGCTCGACTGCTTCTGCAGGAGCTTCGGGATCTCCTGCTGCCGCAGCAGCTGATGTCGCGCTTTCTACAACAACAGGGATGAAGTTTTTGTCGAGCTTGATGACGGTATAGCGCATAATTTGTTCATTATAACGCACTACGCGATCAATGTCTTTCAGCGTTTCAGCAGTACCGGTAAAGAAAACGAAGCAGAAATTCCCCTTGGTATGCTTTTTGATGGCATATTTCAAGTTGCGCTTACCCCATTTTTCAGTTTTGAGCACGGAGCCGTTATATTTAGCAACGGAACCCCCCAGCGCACTGAGCAATTCATCCATGACGGCATCGCTTGCGTCGGGCTGGAAGATTATGCAGAGTTCGTATCCTTTCAAAATGCATCCTCCTGATAAGAGTGGTTTGGATATTACAGGCTAATATCCTTGATGGTCACTTCGGTAAGTAACTGACGGTGGCCGGTTTTTTTGCGATAACCCTTTCGCCGTTTTGACTTGAAGATGATTATCTTTTTTCCTTTTGTCTGACGTTTTATTTCGGCTGATACTTTAGCGTTCGCAACAATTGGGGTGCCGATCTGAATGCTTTCGCCATTTTTTCCAGCAACCATAAGCACTTCAGTGAACTCGATGTTCGATCCGGGCTCACCTTCCAGCTTTTCAATTTTTAAAATGTCCCCCGGGGCGACCCGATATTGCTTACCGCCCGTTTTCACGATGGCGTACATAATATAAACTCCCTTGCAGGTTACGTGTTGAGCCGGTTTGTGCTCCTGTTGTTTGCGGATATGCCGCTCATAGAAGCTTTTCCGTTGACCATAGCGGTATTGGGGAAGAAGACATCTATGATAATTAAAGAAAAGATAATTAGTTCATTTTTTTCTTTTTGTCAAGCAATTAATTTTAAACAGGGGGCTCAAGCCTTTGCAAGCCCTTCTTTTTTTAATTCCATCTTGCACGCCGTAGCGCGCTTGTGCTAGTAGTATGTTGAGTATGTTGTATAAATGACGTGATAAATTACTGCGGGCATGAAGAGGGATAAGAGAAAAATACGTTCACTGCGCTGCTAATCCAATGAAAAAACAACATATTTTTTTGATTGATGACGATGAGTCAACGCTCAGCATGCTCTCTAAATTTTTTACCAGGCAGGGGGGGGCATCTGTGCGGGAAGAGAGCGATGGCGAGCATGCTCTGCAGATGCTGCAGGAGGAGATTTTTGATGTTGTGATAACCGATCTTATGCTTGATACGGTTACCGGCATCGATATACTGAAAAAAGTCAAGGAGGTTGCTCCGCGCACCGAGGTGATTATCATAACCGGCAACAGTTCGGTTGATACCGCTGTCCAGGCAATGAAACAGGGAGCATTTGATTATATCACGAAACCCATAGACCTTACTGAACTCAATCTGGTTGTACAGAAGGCCTATGAGCGTCAGCGCCTTGTCGCCGAGGTCAGAAACTTAAGGATCCAGGTCAAGGATTTTTTCAAATTCGACAATATTGTTGCAACAAGCCCGGGGATGCAGAAAATTCTTGATTTGGTAAGGAGAGTAGCCAAATCAAATTCAACGGTGCTTATAGAAGGCGAGAGCGGCACGGGTAAAGAGGTTATCGCTCATGCCATTCATAATCACAGCCTTCGCAGCGATGGCCCATTTGTGGCAATCAATTGCGGTGCCCTTCCTGAAACCCTGCTTGAAAGTGAGCTTTTTGGTTATGTTAAAGGGGCATTTACCGGCGCCAATTTTACTAAAAAAGGGCTTTTTGAAGAGGCAAACAGCGGAACAATATTTCTCGATGAAATAGGGGAAACCAGTCCGATGTTTCAGGTGAAGCTCTTGCGCGTGCTGCAGGAGAATGAAATACGGCGCGTGGGTGATACTAAGGATATAGCCATCGACGTCCGCGTGCTTGCTTCAAGCAATGTACCGATCAAGCAATTGGTTGAGGATGGACGATTCCGTCAGGATCTCTATTTCCGGCTCAAGGTGATTCCTTTGTATATTCCCCCTATTGCGCAGCGCCGCGAAGATATTATTCCGCTCGCCCGCTTTTTTGTGGAGCGCTACTGCAAACGAACGGGCAGGAAACTGGTGGGGCTTTCTAAAGATGCGATACAAAAAATGGAGTTATACGGCTGGCCCGGCAATGTCCGCGAACTTGAAAATGCCATTGAGCGTGCCATGATCCTGGTGGAGAGCGATGAGTTGTCGGCTGACGATATTCTGCTTGAAAATTATGATGGTAGGGATACTCTGGGGTATGACTTTTCGCACATGTCCCTGCGTGATCTTGAGCGCCACCATATAGAGAACATGCTTGCGCATTGCGCATGGAATCAGCGCGAGGCCGCTAAAAGACTCAGTATAGGATATAATACGCTGTGGCGTAAAATAAAAGAATACGGGCTTGTACGTTCATCAGGGCTCTAGTACCTTGTCAATTTAAAATTTAGAAGTTGATCAACCTCCCCCAACCCCTCCTGACTAGGAGGGGAATGCAAAGAGGCATCTACGCCTGTTGCAGAACTAAAACAGTACCTCCCCTAGACAGGGGAGGCTGGATGGGGTGGATACAAAAATAATTGTGACAGCCTACTAGTTCAGTTGACCAGAAATGGTCTTAAAACTTCAGAGCATGTCGACGCCTTTATTCGTTGCAGTGCCGTTGTTTCTATTTGTCGAACCCGCTCACGTGAAATGCCGAATTTTTCACCAATTTCCTCAAGTGTATGTTCTCCGTCCACGTCAAGGCCAAACCGCATACGAAGAATGCGCTCGTCCCGGGGGGGCAGGCATTTAAGCATTTCTTCGGTTTCATGCACAAGCTGATACTGGAGCACATGTTCAATCGGCGACTGCGGCATGGTTGCCGCAATGCACTCGTGAAGGTTGCTGCCGTCTTCTCCGAAGGGTGTTTCCAGAGAGAGAGGATCTCTTGTAATCTGCAGGGCAAAATTAACATTTATAGCCTCATTATCGGCCCCATCCCCAACAATCTCTGTAGGCAACAGCTGAGCATTTTGTTTTGATTCCTGCAACAACTTTTTGATTTTATCGTTTATATATACAGGGATCCTGATCGTAGAGGACTTGTCTTCTATGGCGCGGATTATTGTCTGGCGTATCCACCAGCTTGCATAGGTGCTCAGTCGGTTGCCGAGCCGGTAATCGAATTTTTCCACTGCACGCATAAGCCCTATATTTCCCTCCTGAATCAAATCCGAAAGGGGCAGTCCACGGGCAGCATATTTTTTTGCTATTCCCACTACAAGACGAAGATTTGAGCCTACCAGTTCGTTTTTCGTTTTTTTTGCATAACGGTCTGCCTTGAGGTACTCGCGCAGCAGAGCTATAATATTTTTTCTGGCTTTATGCGTTTTTGCAGGATTTAGAAAAGCGCACAGTTTTTTTACCGTGCCCGATTTGTAGGTGCGCATTAAATTCAAGTTAACGCAAATTTCTTGAGTCTCAAGTATTGCTGCCGCTTTTTCCCTGCAAAGTTTTTTACTTGCGTTGTATCGGGGCTTTTCTTTTTCAAGGGTGGCTTCGATTGACAATACGGTTCGTCGCGCTGTTTTTATTTTTTTCAGTGATTCCAGAAGCCTGGTGGTTTGTTTATTCTGTGGTTCCTGTTTCGCTGCGTCTGGTAATCTTTTCCAGTCTATGATTGAGCAAAAAGTAAGAGCCCATTGCCTGATGAGCGCGAGTTTTTTTTTGTCTGCATCAGCGTAAGCTGTAGCTAGCGCCATTTCTTTATCGCGTGAGAGAATGGGCCATTTCTTTATTTCATTGAGATAGGCCGTTATAACATTTCCATGTGAGCTTTTATCCTGATCTTGTGGCTCCAGATTTTCCTCTGAAGGCTCTTTCTCACTATCAGTGCATGCTACTTCTTCAAAACATTCAGAGGAATCCATCAAAAGTTCTTCAAAGTTTTCTTCATGAATATCAGCGCTTTTTGCGTTCATATTATGCCCTCTCTTTAATTTTCATCTTACTACTTATGCAAACAATGTGCCGTATGTTTTTTTTATAAAAAAAACGTAACAACTTGTAATAACATTATTTTTTGTTGATAACGATAGGAATTGGAAGGATTGCTATTCCAAAACGGAATATAAATATTTTATTTTGGAATAAATGCTTATTGTTTTTTAGCAGAGATTCTTTATTGTTGAATAATTGTATAAAATGGCTGGGAATGATGAACGATGCGTGAAAGGCTTTAATATTAATTACGGCGGGTGCTCGAAAAAAAAGCCCATCCTGTATTGGGATGGGCTTTCCAATTCTGCAAGCCGTGTTTTATTTTATATATGCTGTGTAGTCGTCACGAAAATGCTTGAGTGATGAGAGAACAGGTATGGGCGCCGTTTTACCAAGTGCACATGCTGAGGCACTTATAATTGGCTCCGACATTTCCTGCAGCAGTGACAGGTCGTGAGCCGTGCCGCGCCCTGCGATAATTTCGTCGAGTATAGCGCACATCCTGCACACGCCTTCACGGCAGGGTACGCACTTTCCGCAGGATTCCTGCACGAAGAAGTCAGTGAAATACCTTGCCACCTTCACCATGTCGGTATCTTCATCCATAATGACCATACCGCCTGAGCCGAGCATTGATCCCGCACTCTTGAGCGAGTCGTAGTCAACCGTAAGGGCTTCCATATTAGCGGGAAGGACACCTCCGGATGGACCGCCGGTCTGTATGCTTTTGAGCTTTTTGCCGCCAACAACACCGCCGCCGATTGTGTGTACAACATCCTTAAGCGAAGTGCCCATAGCGACTTCAATCATGCCTGCCCGGGCAATATTGCCCGCAAGTGACAAGACCTTGGTTCCCTTGCTCTTCTCACTTCCGATTGTGTTGTACCACGCGCTGCCCTTGGCAATAATCACCGGAATATTGGCCCAGGTTTCAACATTGTTGATGCAGGTTGGTTTGCCGAAAAGGCCTTTTTCAACAGGAAAGGGAGGTCTTTGGCAGGGCTCGCCTATGCGGCCTTCGATGCAGGCTATCAGCGCGGTTTCTTCACCGCAGACAAAACGTCCGCCGCCTTCTTTTACTTTTACCGTCATGCGGAAAGAGCTTCCAAGAATATTGTCGCCGAGCAGGCCAAGTTCTGTGGCATCATCTATGGCCTTCTGAAACCGCTTGAGGGCTATGCGGTAATTATCGCGGATGTATACATAGGCGATACTGGCGCCGATGGCAAAACCGCCGATGATGAGGCCTTCCAGCACCGAGTGCGGATCTGATTCAAGGAAACTGCGATGCATGCCGATGCCGGGCTCCCCTTCGCTGACATTGCAGATAAGGTATTTTTCCGTGCCTGCGGCCTCGCGGCAGGCCTTCCACTTGAGTCCCGCCGGGAATCCACCACCGCCGCGGCCGCGCAGCCCTGCATCAATAACATCCTTGATGATTGCTGCAGGCTTCATGGCAAGAGCCTTGGCAAGAGAATCATAACCGCCGCGCGCTATATATTCGTAAATGTTTTCCGGATTTATGCTGCCTGCATTGCGCAGGATAACCTTGTGCTGCGCCCTTATGCAATCGATATCCTTGACGGACCGTACTGAAGCATAAGCCCCGGCATCAGCGCTGTACTGATACTTTATTTCACCCACCAGCGCATGGTCTTCGCTGTCGATACGGGCATATGCCAGATCTTCAACCACGCTGTCTGCAGCCATGGCATCCAGCAACCTCGTCACATCCTGTTCTTTTACATTCCCGTATATGATCTTGGATTTGCCCGGCTGCTGAATTTCAACGATCGGCTCCATATGGCACAGGCCGCTGCAGCCAACCTTTGCAACCTCGGCGTCCAGAGCGCGTGATTTGAGTCCGTACTCAAGTGCGTTCAGCACTATGTCAGCGCCTTTTGCAATGCAGCAGGTTGACATGCCGACATTGATGCGCACTTTGCCGGGGAAGAGCGTTGTATTACCCTGGTCCTTAGCCTTTATTAAATCTTCTGCTGTCTGTAGTTTCATTTTATCCCTCGTCGGTAAAGCAGTTATGCGTCTTATGCAAGTGTTGCTATTTTGGCTTTTGCCTCGTCGCCCTTATAGATTCTGCCGTCGATCTCAACGGCCGGGGAGCAGTCGCAACAGCCCATGCACAGTGTTTTTTCGATGCTTACGGCCGGCGAAGCGTTCACCCTGTCTTCAATCTGCCGTGCAAAGCCGTTTTTGTCGTTGAGATGGCAAGCAGTTCCGCAGCAGATCTTTACATGATGATTCCCAGGGCGGGTGAGCTTGAATGTTTTATAGAAGGTAGCTACATTGTAGATGGTGCTTAAATTGATGCCGGTTTTATTGCTCACAGCGCGCAGGGCTTCCACGGGCAAATAACCTACTTCATCCTGTATATCGTGCAGGATGTACATGAGTTTGTCCTGCGACGTTCCGTGTTTTTCTATGATTTGATCGATGATTTTGATATCGAAATCGCCCAGTTCCCTGAATTTTTTGAGGATGTTGCTTTTGAACGGCTCGGGCACGATCTCCGTGACCACTGCGGTCACGTGGTCCTCTAGAGCTGGGCCGCCCTGGGTTTTCTGGGCAATCACGGCAGACAGTTTCCCGCGGAACATGCCCCTCATCGCCTCAGGCACTTCGCCGAGCATTATTTCAAACATGGCTTCGCTTTTGCCTGACCAGGTTATAGCAGTTGCCTCTGACATTATGAACTCCCTTAAATGAAATGAATGAGGTGTCTTTCCCCTGTGCCGTCCTCTTAAACCGCTTTCTGGGTTTTGCTTTTCAGAACTCCAAGGTTTTCAGTGACTTCTTCCTGCAGAGCCTCTATTTTTTTTGCGTTCCAGCCGGTAAAGCGGTTCTGCGCCTTAAGGTAGGCTGCAACCGTCTGCGGTTTGGGCTCTTCGATGGTAATTTTATAGTATCCCTGGGCGATCTCGTAGAGCGGGAATACATTGCTTTCAACAGCTTTTCTGCCTACTTTGACTGTGTTTTCAGCCTCGAAGCCCCATCCTACCGGGCAGGGGCAGAGGATATGCACAAATGCTGATCCCGTGCAATCCCAGGCTTTGCGTACTTTCTCTATGAGGTCGAAGGGGTGGCTCGGACATGCTGTGGCAGTATAGTCGCACCCGCTGGCGCTGGCCACTGCCGGGAGCTTTTTAAAAAGAATTTCTGCGTTAACTTTGCCCTCTGTGCTTTCGTTATCGAAGCAGATGTAGAGGGAACCGTTTTCCTTGGAGCCCTTGGCAATGCTCAGAAGCGCAGGCTGGGTGCCTGCAGCAATGGCAGCCGATTTTTCTATGATGTTTTCCTGCCACGGTATCTGCCACTGAGCATTGTCGATTGTGGCGCTGCTACCTTCCAGCGCCTTATAGACCTGACGCACCGCAAGTGCCACGCCGCACCCTTTGCAGGCATTGTGACCCTTGGCGCCGAAATGTTCATTGAATGGCAAAAATTGAGCAGCATAAAGAGTATATGTATCCATCAGTCAACCTCCTGCATGCTGACCGCACCGAACCAGCACTCGCGATGACAGATGCCGCATCCCTTGCACAGCTTTATATCTACATCGTAATAGCCATCTTCCTGACGGCTTATGGCTGCGTCGGGGCAGTAAATATAGCACAGCGCGCAACGCACGCACAATGACTTGTCCCACACAGGACCCAGTTGCGGTTTAGTCCCGGGTGTGTAAGGCTGCGCTTTGCCGGCTTCCAGCAATTGACAGCCCACTTTTTCCTGCTTGAATGTTTTGCTGATCAACGTTGAGTCTCCTTTGAGATTTTAATTGAAATGAAGCAAAATTATAGTTGATGAAAATGCTATGGACAGTTATATAGTTAGATTGCAAGCTTATATTTTACTACCTTAATTGTCAAGCCATTTTTAGACTGGGGTTACAGTGCAGGCGCCCATTCGAATGGTAGTCAATACAGTGAAAACGCTATATTAGAGGGTGTGCGTCCTATGAAGATCGTCATTGCAGGTGCCGGCGCCATGGGGTGTCTGTTTGCAGCCATGATTGCCGGGCCGGAGCATAAGCTGCATCTGTTGGAACAGGATGCCGGACGGGTCGCTGCGATACGTTGCTCAGGGATCAGTATAAAGCGTGACGGCGTTGAACTTTCAGTTACCATGCCTGCAATTACCTCAAATGTTTGTGATGCTGGGATTGCAGATATAGTCTTACTATTAGTAAAAGCATATGATACTGAAAATGCCATACAAGCGTGCTTGCCCGCAATTGGCCCTCATACCACGGTGCTGACGCTGCAGAACGGGCTGGGCAATATAGAGGCGATCACGCGATATGTGCCGCAGTCCCTCATACTTGCCGGGACCACGGCTCATGGTGCAACGCTGCTTGGCAATGGACGGGTGCGGCATGCAGGAAGCGGCGACACGGTGATTGGAGCGCTGGTGCCGGAAGGGGCCATGCGGGCGTATGCTGTTCAGGAAGTATTTCAGAGCGCAGGCATACCGACGATGGTGGTGCACGACATCAATTCGGTTCTTTGGGGAAAACTTTTGGTAAATGTCGGCATAAACGCACTGACCGCAATCATGGGCCTAAAAAACGGCCGTGTCGGAGATACGGAGCATCTGCATGCCGTCATGAGCAGGGCTGTACTCGAGGGGGCTGCTGTTGCGCTCCGGCTGGGAATTCCACTGCCATATCCCGATCCTGTTGAACGCACCGCAGAAGTCTGCCGCGCTACCGCTGCAAATATTTCCTCAATGAACCAGGATATCCGATCGGGCCGACGCACCGAAATTGACAGCATCAACGGCGTTGTGGCGGCATACGGCAGGCGTCTTGGCATTGCAACTCCGGTCAACTGCATACTGACCAGCCTGGTCAAATCCCTTGAAATTCCTCCCCACGTATGAAGATGCAGAAAACAATACGGCGTTTTTTTAACTTTGAAGTCATGAGCCGTGAGGCTGCACGGTATGTTTCAGATGTTCTTACAGGTGCTGTTCGGCGACATGGGTATGCCACCCTGGTACTCTCGGGAGGCTCAACCCCTCGAGGCCTCTATACACTGCTTGCAACTGCGCAATATGCACATGAAATCCCCTGGCACTCGGTACATTTTTTTTGGGGTGATGAACGCTGTGTGCCGTCCAGTGATCCGCGCAGCAATTATAAAATGGCCTTTGATACCCTTCTTTCCAGGGTGCCCGTTCCGTCAGGCAATATCCACCGTATCCAAGCCGAGCTTGGCTGGCAGGAGTCTGCTGTTGCATATGAGGATGAACTCAGGACGTTTTTTGGGAAGCGCGGAACATATGCGGATGCTGAGGCAGAGCTTTTTGACATGGTGCTTCTCGGTATGGGCACGGACGGGCACACTGCATCGCTTTTTTCCGATAGCCCGGCTCTTGACGAGCAGGTCTTCTGGGTTGCAGCAGTTGAGGCAGCTATGGACATATGCCTCAGGAAACGCATTACTCTGACACTGCCTATACTGAACCGTGCCCGTCATGTGCTGTTTCTGGTTGCAGGGAAAAAGAAAAGGGAGATTGTGGATACTATAGTAAAAGAAGGTGACGGAGCAGCAGAACGCTATCCCGCAGCACGCATACGTGCCTCAGAGCAGGTCGTGTTTTTTTATGCATGAATTGTCAGTGCATGATTGAACGTGGTGCAGCGGCCCCGCTTTCAATTTTAGTCAGGATACTGTTCGCGGATGTTGCGGACAATGTCTAAAGCCCGGAAGAATGCCTCGACTATTTCAGGATCGAACTGTTTGCCTGCTTCCTGCTGTAAGTTTTCAAGCACTTTATCCTCATCCCAGGAATCCTTATAGCAGCGTTTTGATGACAGCGCGTCGTAGACGTCGGCCACAGCCACGATGCGGCCGAAAGGGTGAATCGCCTGCCCCTTTTTGGGCAGGTGGATATCGTCGCCTGCGTTATTGTTTGTGTGTGCGGGGTCGCCGTCATGGTCTGTGCAGCTCGGATATCCCTGACCGTCCCACCGTTCGTGATGTTCCAGCGCGATATAATATGCCGCTTTGTCCAGTTCGGACTGTGCATCGGCAAAGAGCTGGGCGCCCAGATTCGTGTGCTTCTTCATGCACACAATCTCATCGGCATCAAGCCGTGCAGGCTTTTTCAGAATCGTGTCGGATATGGCAACTTTGCCGACATCGTGCAGCATGGCTGCAATTCGCAGAACGTCTTTGGTCTTATCGATTTCAGGTTGTGGCACGCCTTTTTTTTCTGCCCATTCTTCATAAATGACTGCGGCATATGCGCCCACACGATTAACGTGCGCACCGGTCTCTTTTGGGTCGCGCATTTCAGCCATGCGCAGCATCCTGAGAATGATCTCGCGGGTCATTTGCGCTCGTTCCAGGGCAATGGCAGCGGTGTTCGCAAAATGCATGATGAAGGGTTCTTCTTCTGCTGAAAATGAGATGACATCGTTTTGATTGTTTTTTGCGTTGATGAGCTGCAGCACTCCAAGAATCTGATTTTGTGGTGTTTTTAGAGGAAATGCAAGAATGGAGCGCGTTCTGTAACCGCTTAAATTGTCGAATTTTTTGTCAAAAGAAAAAGGCAGGGCTGTTCCGATGCTATAGGCATCGGGAATGTTGACGGTCATGCCGGTAGTGGCGACGTAGCCTGCAATAGACTGGTTGTCTATGGGCAGAGAAAATGTTGAATAAATAAGACGTTTCCCCGGCGGCAGCAGTTGCTGCAGCGTATCATTTTGAGCATATTTGAACAGCAGGCAAGCATCCTTTTTTACATAAATTGAGCCGGCATCAGCATTAATGATTTTGCGCGATTCAGCAAGTATTTTTTCAAGCAGAATATCAACGTCTTTGATCTGAGTGATGCCCTGGCCGAGGTTAATGATGCGTGTAAGGATATCTGCAGCGTTTTGCATTGCTTCCCCTTGCCCTTGTAGTAATTTTTACAAGATATAGCCCTGCACGAAGATGGTGTCAAGAGAATTTCAGGCGGCGGCAGTATTGCTGATATGCATGCCTACGCTGCTTCCGGCATGTCATCGTCTAGGGTCAGGAGCGCGTATTATTTTCCGATGCAGAAACGGCTGAAAATGACATCGAGAATATCGGCGGCAGTGGTCATGCCGGTTATTTCACCGAGAGCATCAAGTGCTGTATGCAGATCTATGGCCACCAGCTCCGGAGCACGATCGCAGAGCAAACCGGCGATGGCCTGATCGAGAGCTGCCCGGGTTTTTTCAAGGGCTCTCCGGTGGCGAGCATTGGCAATGAGTATCTCTGATGGCGCTATGCTGTGGTGTGTGCCGATCATGTGAGCAATGGCCTGCTTGAGTGCATCAATGCCTTCATGGTGAAGAGCCGAAACGGCGACGATCACATCAGCGGGCAGGAAAGCAGCAATAGCGCAGCACTCCCAGACAGAAGGCATATCTGTTTTGTTAATGACAATGATCGGATGTTTACCCGCAAGCAGTTCTGCCATCGCGTGATCGGCATGATCAAGCGGCCGGCTTGCGTCAAGGACCAGCAGTACAATATCGGCATGCTTAATTTTTTCGCGGGCGCGCTCCATGCCTGCACGTTCGATTTCCTGATCGCTGTCGTTGAGGCCCGCTGTATCGATAATACGTACAGGAAGGCCGTCGATGGTAATGGTTTC
>CAYNVA010000092.1:0-6417 GCA_964400575.1 uncultured Thermodesulfobacteriota bacterium
AATATACGATGGTGTTATTATAACCCCCATTTTTTGCAATCAATCCGAGATCGCGTGCCTGAGGATAAAGTCTTTTTAAGCAACGATATCCTCCACTCTGTTAATGGCTGCGAATTGCTTGAAGCAGCCTTTGATCATGGCATTGAAATTGTAAAAGGTGAACCACTTGAAGAGCTGTACGACACAAATGGCCTGGTCGGTGCTTTTTGCAAAAAAATACCGACCGCCATGTTGTCTGCAGATATGCAGAAAATTCATCCTCTAAATTTGGATTCACGACTCCTTTGTTCTTGTTTTCAAAATGATTTTGAAGAGCATCAAAAATTTTTAAAGAAGAGCCTGGAAAGGAAGATGAGCATTCTACCGGCACTGTGTCTGCTCGATGCAGATCACCGGGAAGAGGAAGCATGCCTCTATATTACCCAACTCATGTCACATGGAAGAGACCTGTGCAATTGCGCTAAAGCCTTAAAATTTTTCTTCAATGATGAAGTTGCTGCCAGATTGGCACTGGATGAAGCTCAAAAAAACGCTTTCATGAGTGCCGACTGGGTTGATTGCGCAGAGGCATGGGCTGCGGTTTTCAATGATATGGACAAAGCCCGGGAATGCCTAGCCATGTCAGAAAAAAGCGAGTCAGGAGAAACCGCATGGGTTTTACTGGCTGAGGCATGGATGAAATTGTTTAACGATGCAGTGCAAGGACGCCGCTGCATGGAAATGGCTGAAAAAGAGGGGGAGAATGAGCTCGACTGGCGGCAGTGTGCTGAAACATGGAACATCTACTTTTTTGATAGGCAAAATTATCTAAGGTGCATGAGTAACGTTAGTAAAAGTATAGCTGAGGCACAGAATTCTGATAAAATTGCCGCCTGTCTGCTGGAGAAAGAAAAGCAATACAGCAAAACGTTTGTTGACGACAGAGAGGCCCGGACTTTTTTAGAAAATTCCGAGCTGAATGCCTCAACCGCAGGTGACTGGATCACATGCGCCGAGGGCTGGTGGAATTATATCGATGATGAAGAGCAGGTGCGCCGTTGTATTGCTGAAGCAGAAAAAATAGCAGCCACTCACAATGATTGGCATACATGCGCATATGGGTGGGCTACAATACTTGAAGATCAAAGGCAGGCCCACCGCTGCCTTAACATGCCAGAGCCATAAGAAACAGCTATATTGTTTATGGGTGGTAGAAGGTCTTTACAATCTAGCTCTAAAAAAATCAGGTGCAAAAAAACGCAGGGACGGGATTAAACCTGTCTCTGCGTTTCCATAAAACTATCGAGGTATCCAGCCTGCCGGCAGAAGCAGGAAAGACCGTTCTATTGCATCAGGCGTTTTGCGATAAAGACCAGCAGGATGCCCGCCATGATTGCAATAACCCCGAACATCCGGAGATTTGCTGCGGGCAGCTGCGGAATCCTGGAAAGCACGTCCTTCATCTTTTCTGGAAAGACGAAATACGGCAGCCCTTCGACAATGAGCACCAGCCCCAGGACGCACAGAAAATAATCCATGCCATCACACGGCTTCGACGGATTTGACCTCGGGAATCTCTTCCTTCATGATGCGCTCTACGCCCATCTTGAGGGTCATGCGCGCGCCCATGCAGCCCTGGCAGGCGCCCTGCAGCCGCACTTTCACGACTCCGTCTACAATGTCCACGAGCTCGATGCCGCCGCCGTCTGCTTCAAGGCGCGGCCTGATCTTTGCAAGCACTGCTTCTACTTTTTCTTTCATCCCGATTCTCCTTTAAAGGTCATGGTAAACACTTTCAAACCACTCCGGTAGTGCTCCCTGTGGCCGAAAAGACAGGCCCGTTCGCATATACCAAAAAAATCACCCGGACCATCAGCCCGGAACTTCGAACTTCAAAAACTTCATGGTAAATGTGGCCCTGCCCTGGCTGGCGGAACGCAGAACCGTTGAATAGCCGAACATGTTTTTGAGCGATACCTGGGCGGTCATGATGCGAATGAGATTCTTGTTCTCTATCTTCTCCACCTTGCCCTTGCGGGTGTTGATATCGGCGATGATTTCGCCCATGAACTCCTGCGGCGTGACGATCTCAACCTCCATGATCGGCTCGAGCAGCACGGCGCCCGCTTTCTGGACGCCTTCCCGGATGGCGGTGCTTGCAGCCATGATATACCCGAGCTCGGAGGATGCGCCGTCGCGGTGCGAGCCGTCGATGAGCGTCACCCGCATATCAACGATCGGGTATCCGGACATGACGCCGGTAAGCGTTGCATCACCCACCGCCTTTTCGATTGCCGGCAGAAACAGTTCAGGGACTTTTTCCGGGGCTGCGGCATTGGCAAACTGAATTCCCATGCCGCGGGCAAGGGGCTCCATGCGCAGCACGACATGGCCATACTGCTTGCCGTCATTGATCTCACGGTCAAACACGGCCTCTGATTCACATGCCGCTGCGATAGTTTCGCGGTAGACAACCTGCGGCTTGCCCGTGCGGATGGGCAGCTTATGCTCCCGAAGAATCCGGTCGGAAATAATCTCCAGATGCAGCTCGCCCATGCCCGAAATAATCGTCTGGCCGGAATCACTGTCGATGTAATATTTGAATGTCGGGTCTTCTTCCGCGATTCTTTCAAGGGACGCCGTCAGCCTGTCCTGGTCTCCGACGGTTCTGGGCTCGACAGCCACCGAAATGACGGGCTTGTAAAATTCCATCGATTCAAGCACGATGGGCGCATCCGGATCGCAGAGCGTGTCCCCGGTGGTGCTGTTTTTGAGCCCCATGATGGCCACGAGCTCGCCGGCATAGGCCTCCTCCACCCGCTCCTTCTTATTGGCGTGCATTCTGAAAATGCGGGATATTTTTTCCTTGATGTTTTTAACCGGGTTGAAAATTTCGCCGCCCACCTCAAGCCTGCCGGAATAAATGCGGATATAGGTAAGCTTGCGGCCTTCTTCCATGACAACCTTGAAAGCAAGGGCGGAAAACGGCTCATTGTCGTCACAGGCGCGCTGCAGGTCATGTTCGCCCTTCATGTCCTTGCCGGTCACGGGC
This sequence comes from uncultured Thermodesulfobacteriota bacterium, assembly GCA_964400575.1. Classification (GTDB taxonomy): domain Bacteria; phylum Desulfobacterota; class WTBG01; order CAIYCZ01; family CAIRTM01; genus CAIWCT01. The sequence continues at coordinate 3,032 of CAYNVA010000092.1, forward strand.
GGCACTTCATGGGGCGAGGGGAAAAAATCGATAACAGCATCCAGTATGGGCTGGATACCCTTGTTGCGAAGCGCTGTGCCGCACATGACCGGTACTGCCTCGCGGGCAAGCACGGCCTTGCGAAGGCCGGACTTTATCTGCTTTGCCGTCAGCTCCTCGCCCGACAGGTAGCGCTCCATGAGCGCGTCGTCGCGCTCGGCAACAAATTCAATGAGCGCGTCGCGGTATGTGCGGACCTGGTCTTCATATTCGGCGGGGATATCGATAATCTGAAAATCGCGGCCGAGGCTTTCCTCATCCCACACGGTGGCTTTGAGGCCTATCAGATCGATGACCCCAGCGAACTTGTCCTCGGCGCCCATGGGCAGCTGGATGAACACGGGGTTGGTAGCAAGCTTGTCGCGCATCATCTGGACCGCTGCGAAAAAATCAGCGCCCACGCGGTCCATCTTGTTGATGAAGGCGATGCGGGGCACATGGTATTTATCGGCCTGGTGCCAGACGGTTTCCGACTGCGGCTCAACGCCGCCGACGGCGCAGAAAATGGCTATGCAGCCGTCAAGCACGCGCAGCGACCGCTCAACCTCAATGGTAAAATCCACATGGCCGGGCGTGTCGATCAGGTGAAATTCGAAGCCTTTCCAGACGAAATCGGTCACGGCAGAGGTGATGGTGATGCCGCGCTCCTGCTCCTGCTCCATCCAGTCCATGACGGCCTGGCCGTCATGGACCTCGCCCATCTTGTATGACCGGCCCGAATAATACAGAAGGCGCTCGGTAGCGGTTGTTTTGCCGGCATCGATATGGGCCATGATGCCGATATTGCGAATCTTTGCAAGTGGTGTTTTTCTGGGCATAGCCGTCCGTCAGTGAGTGAGCTCCGGCCTGGGTGCAATCGGCTGCCTGCAGTCGATATGGCCGGCAATGCTGTCTATTGTTTTCCCGTCCACCAGCAGCCGTACCTGCTTGATGTCCGGAACATTGAGCGTCAGTGTATTGACAACAGAATAAACCGTCAGTATTTCCGAGGCGCTTCCGCCGGGATGATTTTTCTGCAGATCCGGGCTGAAGTCTGCAGACAAAATGCCATTGTCAAACGAGACGCCGCGCACCCGCGTCTGCAGCGGCAAAGTGCGCGTGCCCTTGGTTAAAGGCCCCTTGAGCAGCTCCTGCAGCAGCGCCTCGGCTTTTTTCTCGGGGGTTTGCCCGCAGGTGATGATGCGATGCTCCCTGATGAAAAACTCACCCCGTTCATCGCCGAAACAGAGCGTGGCGGTCAATGACCCGACAGGTGCCTCACCTTTTATTTTTCCCAGCAGCGGCAGCAGCGTGCTCATATTAAAGGTTTTATTATTATAGAAAAAAACTCCCAGCCCTGCCACAGCAAGGACAACGACCGCGAAGGTCAGATACCTGAGCGTATTGCCTTTTTTTCCTGCCCGTTTTGTGCGCCTGCTTTTTTTCATAATTGCACGATGTCGACAACCGATACATCCGAAAGATCCCGCCCCAGAAACCGGCTGCCGGTCTCTGCAAACCGGTGCGGGATATCGGTCACATAAAACGTGCCTGTGCCGGAGCCTGCTGTATCATTCATGATATGCAGCCGGCCAAGCATCTGCATAACGTCACAGGCCGTTTCCTCTGCCGAATCGATAAGCCTGATACCGGGCCCCATGACCGCCTGTATGGCATCCTTCAAAATCGGGTAATGCGTGCACCCGAGCACCAGCGTATCGATGCTGGATTTCACAAGCGGCTCAAGATAGCGCCGGGCAGTGAGCAGCACAACCTCGTCGTCCTGTTCGTACCACCCTGCCTCGGCAAGGGGCACGAACAGCGGGCAGGCTTGAGTGAAAATTGTGCTGGCTGGTTCACGCCGCTGTATCTCCTTCTGATAGGCGCCGCTCAGGATGGTGCCGTCGGTGCCGATAATGCCGATGCGCTTGGTGCGGCTTGCTGCCACGGCAGCGCGTGCGCCGGGGCCAACCACGTCGATGATCGGAAGCCCGTACTTGTCCCTGAGTGTCTCGGTTGCTACGGCAGATGCCGTGTTACAGGCAATGACCAGCAGTTTTATGTCCTGCTTTAAAAGAAAATCCGTATTTGCAATCGCATACTTCTGAACTGTCTGCGCTGAACGGGTGCCGTAGGGCACCCGCGCCGTATCGCCAAGATAGATAATATTTTCATGGGGGAGCTTTTTACAAATCTCTTTGACGACCGTCAGCCCGCCGACACCGGAATCAAAAATACCGATCGGTTTCCTGGCAGCTGTTTCCACCATAACTCCGCACATGCAATATTGAACCAGCAGGTCTTCACATTTAAAATAATCAGTTGCGGGCACCCTCTCCTTCATCCCCTCACATCAAGTGAGGGGGGGGTGGGCCCAATAGATGCCGCTTGCTCGAGTGAATTTGGGAAGTTTAGGGAATATGAGCCGTCATGTCAAGCGGCAATTACCAGACGGGCAGTGCGCATAGAGCTTACGCGCGCCGGCAAAGGGCGCAGAGCTGTATTAAATCGAGAAACAGCTCCCGACAGCCTTGCATGCAGCAGCAAGTGATGGTATAAGGTTTATAACATTGTAAACCAATTCTTAAAGGAGATCTCTGCATGAAAACACTTACGCTAACGGCTCTGTCAGTATGCGCTTTTTTCGTCCTTGCCACGACCGCCTCGGCCGGATGGAACACCTGCGTCGCCTGCCACAACGGCACCATGGCCCCGAACAAGGAAAAGCTGAAAGAGAAATATAAAACTGCTGAAAGCTTCACCAAGGGGGCACAGGCAACGCAGAACCCCATGATGAAGTCGATCCAGAAGGATGAAAATGCTTTGAAGGAAGCGGCAAAGGAAATCGGCCTGCAGTAGAACCCCGGCTAACACTCTAAAGACTCAACAAAAAAAGGCCGCATGCACTGCGGCCTTTTTTCGCACTGAACGGATTATGCAGCGGCGCCCTGCACGGGCGGGGTGAACACACGGGCGCCAAGCTCTTTGTCCAGCTGAAACAGCCCATCGGTCGAGGTTCCGAGCATTTTCAGCTTGTCGACCACGGCGCTTGCCGACTGCTCCTCCTCAACCTGCTCGGCCACGAACCACTGCAAAAAATTATTCGATGCATGGTCGCTTTCCTTGATGGCCAGATCAACAAGCTTGTTGATGCGGCCGGTAACCACGGTTTCGTGCTTGTAGGCGGCCTCGAAGGCCTTGAGCGGCGAATCCCATGCAAGCGGCGGCCCGGCAATCTCTTTCAGCTCCACACGGCCATTGCGCGCATTGATGAAGTCATACATCTTCATGGCATGCACCAGCTCCTCCTGCGTCTGCACGCGCATCCAGTTGGCAAAACCGGCAAGGCCCTTGGACGCAAAATAGGC
>CAYNVA010000093.1:0-5316 GCA_964400575.1 uncultured Thermodesulfobacteriota bacterium
ATCACCCGGTCAGGAACCACAATTCAAAACCATCTGGACAGCCTCTTTTCAGCATAACTGCCCTGATAACATCAAATAAGGAAACGGAACTGCTATGAACAAAAAACGAATTTTAAGCGGCATTCAACCAACGGGAATAGCTCATATCGGCAATTATGTGGGAGCCATCAAGAACTGGGTATCTCTCACCGAGCGCTACGACTGCTTTTTTTTCATCGCCGACCTGCACGCCATGACCATTGAATATGAGCCTGCGGAGTATCTCCAGGGCATCATCAACACAGCCCGCACACTCATCGCCTGCGGCCTCACGCCCGAGCGGTGCACCCTGTATGCCCAGTCGCAGGTGCCCGGGCATACCGATCTTGCCTGGATATTCAACTGCCTGACGCCCCTTGGTGATCTTGAGCGCATGACCCAGTTCAAGGACAAGTCCGATCAGCACCGCGAAAACATCAATGCGGGCCTGCTCACCTACCCTATTCTGCAGGCAGCCGATATCCTTCTGTATAAGGCCCAGGTCGTTCCGGTCGGAGAAGACCAGGTGCAGCACATAGAGCTGACGCGACGCACGGCCCGCAGGTTCAACAACCGTTTTGGAGAAACCTTTCCCGAGCCCGTGTGGGAGCTTTCGATCACACCGCGCATACTGGGCACCGACGGGCAGGCCAAAATGTCCAAATCGCTCAATAATTACATCGGCATTCTCGAGCCGCCCGAGGTGATCTGGGAAAAAATTCGCACCGCGGCAACCGACCCGCAGCGCATACGGAAAAAGGACCCGGGCGATCCCGATCTCTGCAATCTGTTCACCATTCACAAGTCATTCTCTCCGCCTGAACTGCTGCCGCAGATTGCCCGGCAGTGCCGCGGGGCGGAGGTCGGCTGCATCGAGTGTAAAAAAATGCTCTACGACAACATGATGCTGGAGCTCGGGCCTGTTCAGCAGCGCGCCGCAGCACTTGAACAAAAACCCGATGAAGTGCTTGCCGTGCTGAAAGCAGGGGCGCAGCGCTGTGAAAAGATAGCCGTTGAAGTCATGGACGACGTGCGTAAAAAGATAGGAATCCGCTAAATTTTGGATTGCCGATTTTGGATTTTGGATTTAAAAAACCTATGAATGAAACCCAGCTTAAAAATCGCACGAAATCCTTTGCAAAGGAGATAATCTCCCTCTGTCGCAAGCTGCCTGCAAACTGCGAAGGCATGTTGATTGGCAACCAGATATTTCGTTCCGGTACATCCGTAGCTGCAAACTACCGTGCAGCATGCAGAGCAAAATCAAGGGCTGATTTCATTGCAAAACTTGCGATTGTTGAAGAGGAGGCTGATGAAACTTTATTCTGGCTCGAAATTATAAAAGAAATGGGGATTCTTGATACATCCGCCATTGAAAGCACTATTAAGGAAAGCAGCGGAATCACAGCTATCATTGTCTCCTCGATCAAAACAGCCAGAATGAGCAATCATACGAACACTCCGAGCGATCCAAAATCCAAAATCCAAAATCCAAAATAATATCATGAGCATCCTTGATCTGTTCAAAAAGAAAAAAGAAACCTATGCCCGCATGGCCGTCATCGGCCTTGACGGCGTTCCCTACCGCATGATCAGGGATCTGACGGCACAGGGCGTCATGCCCGTCATGGCAAAGCTTCTTGAGGAGGGGTATGCCTGCAAAATGGATTCATCCATGCCCCCGGTGTCGTCAGTGGCCTGGACCTCGTTCATGACCGGCACGAATCCGGCCAAACACGGCATCTTCGGATTCATGGACCGGCGGCGCGAGTCCTACGGCATCTACTTTCCCAATGCAACTCAAATAAAATCGCCCACACTGTGGGATATACTCACAGATGCAGGAAAGAAAACCGTGGCGGTCAATATCCCGCAGACCTATCCGGCGCGCGAAACCAACGGCGTCATCATATCCGGTTTTGTCGCCCTTGACCTTGAAAAGGCGGTCTACCCCCACAAACTGGTGGAGGCCCTGAGAGAAATGGACTACCGGATAGATGTGGATTACCAGAACGCCGATGAGCGGAAAGATGAGTTTTTCAAGGACCTGTTCTACACGCTCAAAAAACGGCGGGAAACATTTCTGTATCTGCTCGGGAAGGTTCCGTGGGATCTGTTTATCGGCGTCTTTACCGGCACGGATCGGCTCCAGCATTATTTCTGGGACGATTATGAAAACACCGATTCCCCCTGGCACCAGACCGTGCTTGATTACTACCGCGAAATCGACACGGTCATCGGCGAAATGACGGAAACAATGGGCGGAGACACGGCGCTTTTGATGCTCTCCGACCATGGGTTTGCCCACCTTGAAAAGGAAGTTTTCATCAACACATGGCTCAAACAGCAGGGGTATCTGCAGCTGAAGAACGACCCTCCCAGATCATTTGAAGATATCGACGCGGAAAGCACCAGGGCATTCGCCCTTGACCCGAGCCGCATTTATATAAACGTCAAGGGCGCCATGCCGCAGGGCATTGTCAATCCCGGTCTGGAATACGAGCAGCTAATAAAAACGCTCAGCGAAGGGATCCTTGCGCTTCGCGATGAGGAGACCGGGAAGCCTGTGGTTGCGCGCGTTTTCAGGAAAGAAGAGCTCTACGAAGGCCCGTTTATTGACAAGGCTCCCGATCTTGTACTGTGGGGCGCGCAAGGCTATGACCTGAAGGGCGCCATTTCAAAAAAAGATGTGCTCGGCAGAGGCAAATTCACCGGCATGCATACCCATGATGATGCTTTTTTTTATTTGAGGCGGCTCGCCCCCCTGAAGGTGAAACCAAATATCCAGGATATTGCCCCTACGATTCTCCAACTCCTTGACATACCCGTACCACCTAATATGGATGGAAAACCCCTTGCCTGAACTGGCATTCAGGTAGCGAGGGTTCAGGGTTCAGAATTCAGGAAAAAACTATGGGGGCGTATACGACGGTTGGAGAACTTCAAAGTCTATCTAAAGCTTTACCCTCTAAATATTGAGATAGGCGAACTCACCCACCGTTGGCCAACCCAGGAGAAGTGCGAATTTTGGGTTGCAGGGCAGATGTTTATTAAACAGCGCGCCTGCACGCGCAGATTTCCTGAACCCTACACCCTGAGACCTGAACAGTTACCTTATATCAAACACAAACTGCAGCGTGATCAAGCAGAAACAGAGTCAAGCTCTCCAAGCAATTGACTGAAAATTTCCGTAACCGGGAGTATCTTTTTGATTTTCCAGGCATTGGCGCCGGAAAACACAAGCCCGTTTTCAACATCTCCCCGCATCGCCATCATGAGCCGCTCATAAATGCAATACAGCCGCGAACAGGTCTTCAGGCACTGTATCTCGCAGCGCTCCCTCTTCACCGTGCCGTCTTCGATTTCCCGGATAAGTTTATTGCGGATAGCCCGCCCGGGCATGCCAACCGGGCTCTTCATCTCGACAATGTCTTCCTTGTTCGAATCCATATACATTTGTTTAAATGCAAGAGGCGCCGAGCATTCAACAGAGCACACAAAGCGCGTGGCCATCTGAACGCCATCTGCGCCCATTTTGAGATATTTGGCAATGTCAAACCCATCCATGATACCGCCAGCCGCAAGCACGGGAATTGTCTTTACTGCCGCACGGACTTCCGGGAATATTTCGTCGATTGAGCGGTCCGTACCCAGGTGGCCGCCAGCCTCGGCGCCTTCAACCACGACGGCCTTGGCGCCAAGCCTTTCGGCAAGAAGACCGGCTCTGGCCGATGATACGATAGAGACAACCTGCGTTTTTGTGCCCTCAACCATTTTGTACACTTCGCGCGAAAAACCTGCTCCCGTGAAAATCAAATCAGCACCGGCATTAATTGATGCTTCAACAATGTCAGCAAAGCGCGTCAAAACATACATAATATTGACAGACACTATACCCGTGGTAAGCTCCCGGCATTTCCTGATTTCAGCTATCACCGATTCGGCATCAATGCCTGATGCACCGATGACACCGATACCCCCGGCATTGGAAACAGCTGCTGCAAGGGACGCCATTGAGTTGCGAACGGACATACCGCCCTGCACAATCGGTATAAACGCCGTATAGGCGCCTATTTTAAGTTCTTTAAAATTCATGGTTGACTCCATTGCTTATATATCACTTTCGGAACAGGCTTTATATGTTTCAAGCCTGTCAACGATAGACACCGACATCAGGTTTTTTCAGTTAAGCACCTTTTATACCTCGAATTTCCTGAAAAGCAAGGTTGCATTTGTGCCCCCAAAACCGAAGGAATTGCTCATGGCAACCTTAATGGACTTTTCACGGGCTACATTGGGTACATAGTCAAGGTCGCACTCTGGGTCCTGATTGTCATAGTTGATGGTCGGCGGCAGCACACCGTGCTTCAGGGCAAGCGCACTGAAAATCGCCTCAACGCCGCCCGCAGCGCCCAGCATATGCCCGGTCATGGACTTGGTTGAACTGATGGCAACTTTTTTTGCGCAGTCCTTCAAAACCGTCTTTATGGCCTGTGTCTCTGCCAGATCATTTGCAGGTGTTGAGGTGCCATGAGCGTTAATGTAATCAATCTGGTCATAGGTCAGCCCGGCATCTTTTAACGCAAGGTTCATGCAGCGGGCAGCTCCCTCGCCCCCCAAAGACGGTGAGGTGATATGGTGGGCATCACCATTGCAGCCGAAACCAGCTATTTCCGCGTAGATGGGAGCGCCGCGCTTCTTTGCATGTTCAAGCTCCTCCAGCAGCAATAAGCCTGCGCCTTCTGCAAGCACAAAGCCGTCACGGTCGCGTTCAAAGGGGCGGCTCGCCTTCGTTGGGTCATCATTGTGCGAGGCAGACAGGGCCTTCATGGCGCTGAATCCGCCGATACCAAGAGGCGAAATGGTCGATTCAACACCGCCGGTGATCATGGCATCGGCATCGCCGCGCTGGATGGTCCTGAAGGCAGTGCCAATGGAATGGTTTGAGGTTGCGCATGCCGTCACCGCGCTGCTGTTAGGGCCCTTGCACCCGAAATACATGGAAATATGGCCTGGTGCGAGGTTGATGATCAGCATGGGTATAAAAAAGGGCGATATCTTTTTCGGGCCATTATTGAGATATATCTCATGGTATTTCTCTATTGTCGAAAGACCGCCGATTGCAGCCCCCACCAGCACGCCTACACGTTCAGCGTTGCGTTCGGTGATTTCAAGGCCAGAGCTCTTCATCGCCATCTTGCCTGCTGCAAGGGTATAGTGAAGAAAGGTATCCATCTTTTTTATTTCTTTTTTGTCCTCGATGTAATCCTCGGGGTTAAAGTTTTTCACCTCGCCGGC
>CAYNVA010000094.1:0-3393 GCA_964400575.1 uncultured Thermodesulfobacteriota bacterium
CGATGGCTTTGTCTATCTCGGCAATACCGGCAGCGGTGGCCTCGGCAACAAGCGTGATCTCTTTGGCGCGGCCTTCGGCTTCGTTGATGCGACGCTGCTTTTCACCCTCCGACCGCAGGATAAATTCCTGCTTGTCACCTTCAGACCGGTTGATCTTTGACTGCCGTTCGCCTTCGGACTCAAGAATCAGCGCCCGCTTCTCGCGCTCGGCGCGCATCTGCTTTTCCATGGCCTCTCGTATTGTCTGCGGCGGCACAATGTTCTTTACTTCGTAGCGCATGACCTTCACGCCCCAGGGCTCGGAAGCCTTGTCAACCGCCGACACGATGGAGCTGTTGATAGTCTCGCGCTCTTCAAAGGTCTTGTCCAGAGGAAGCCTGCCGATCACGGATCGCATCGTGGTCTGGGAAAGCTGGACGGATGCGAACTGATAGTTGCTGATGCCGTAGCTTGCATTTTTCGGGTCCATAACCTGAAGATACAGAATTCCATCTACCTCAACAGGTATATTGTCATTGGTTATGCAGGTTTGGGGAGGGACATCAACGGCCTGCTCTTTGAGCGTGTGTTTGTATGATACCCGGTCGATAAACGGTATGAGGATATGAAAGCCGGCTTCAAGAGTAGAAGAGTATTTGCCCAGGCGCTCGATAATGAAAGCGCTTTTCTGCGGCACGATCATGACGGTCTTGAGAAATGCCACCACAATAAAGATGACGACGCCTATTAACATTAGAGTAGGTATTCCCATGGTTCGATATCTCCTTCATGATTGTTAGTATGGTTTTGTATCCTGTTGCTGTGATAGTGCAGCTTACAAAGGCACAACCTTCAGCTTCAGGCCAACTCTGTCTATTATCTTGACGCGAGAATCAACCTCAAGGATGGCCTCTGACACGGCATCCCAGGCGACCCCGTTAAATTCTACTTTTCCGGGTTTGCCAGGCTCTATGCGAGCCACCACTACGGCCTCCTTTTCGAAGTAGTCATCGATGTTCTGGCCGGAATTTTGTTTGGATGAAACATAGCCCAGGAACACGGGCTTGAGTTTTTTTCGCAGAAAGATAAGCAGCACGATGGATGAAACCGCAAAAACGATGAGCTGCGCCGGAAGCCCTATGTTGAAGAGCAGATAGAGCACTGTCACGATCCAGGCCCCAAGCCCGAAAAACATCAGGATGAGTGACGGGGCGAACAGCTCCGTGAGCAGCAGAGCCAGCCCTGCAATGAACCATAACAATCCAGGGTTGCTCAGCATTTGCAAAGACATACGCCGCCTCCTTTATAGTGAAGTTGGTTAAAAATTGTTTTGGGTAAGGGGAGTATAGGACGGTGCCGGTTGCGTGTCAAAGGAAAAGCGGCCCGGGTATAGTCTTGAGTTTGACCGGCATGTGCCGTGAAAGTCCCGCCTTGTAAGCGGGGAGCAGCACTTTATCGGACAATAACAATGTTACCAGAGGAAATATGCAATAAATTTGCGCAGACTGCTAATTTTGCTTTCTATCACGCAACATGCAAAAAATCTTGCGCACACATTTACCTTGACACGCAATTGCCCTTAACTTATATTCTGCCCATCCCAAGCGAGCTCCTGTCAGTTTCCATCATTTCTTTTATTTACTATTTACCTGCATCGTTTTTTTCAACAACAATCAGCTAAAAGGAACGCCATCATGTTGGGTATTGCTGCACGCAGGGACCTTGGCAGAGGCTCTCAACAGAAGGTTATCGGCTATCGGTGGATAATCCTCTTGGTAATCTGGCTACTCTATATTATTAATTATTTCGATCGCATCAGCGTCCTTGTTTTTCTGCCCTACATTCAGAAGGATTTGAGCCTGACTCCGGTTCAAATCGGCTGGCTGGGCTCCATTTTCTTTTTTGGCTATGCCGTTGCCCAGCTTACCTCGGGGTTTCTGGCCGATAAAATAGGGCCGAAGAAGACCATGAACATTGCCATCTGGGTTTTTACGGCCATAACCTTCCTGACAGGTTTTGTCGGCAATTTTTTTCAGTTTATCTTTCTGCGCATCGGACTTGCCCTGGGCGAGGGCCACCACTATGTGCCGGCTGTCCGCGCCATAGCCAACTGGTTTCCACGGCATGAAAAGGGCCGGGCCAACGGCTACTTTACCACTACCTGGGCTATTGGCCCTGCCATTATTCCCATCATTGTAACCTGGCTCTCAGCTGATGTGTTCGGCGGCGCATGGCGGCCGGTATTCTTTGTACTGGCGGTTCCCGGCGTTATCGGCATTTATTTTCTTGCCCGGTTTATGGCCGACACCCCCGGTCAGATTTTTCAGGCAGGCAAAATGACGCAAAGCGAGTATGACCTGATCACATCATCGGTCGGGGAAGGCGCAGACATTCACGGCAAAAGCTACAGCACCAGGATATTCTCTTCCGACTTTCAGTATTATCTGTTCACGGTAATATTTTTCATCCTGCTCATGATTTACTGGGGCATGACAACCTGGATCAGCACCTTCCTGGTAAAGCAGCACGGCATGGACATGAAAACCATGGGCCTGTTTGCTGCCGTGCCCTATATCGTCGCCAGCTTTGCCATGTGGTTCGGCGGCTATTGCGCTGACAAACTGTTTCAGGGACGGATGAAGGCGGTCACCATCACTGGATTTCTGGGCTGCATACCGGCGCTTTATTTTATTGGCAGCATTCCGAAAGGCGAGACCGGGCTTTTGATGCTCGGGCTGGCCCTGGGCGGTTTTTTCGTCAATTTCCCCTGGGGCGTCATGCAGGCTTTTCCGTCCCTGCGCTACCCCAAGGAAGTTGTGGGCCGCGCCATGGGCATTACCAATGGCGTAGGGCAGTTTGGCTCGTTTGCTTCGCCGCTAATTGCAGGCTATCTTGTCGCGACCCTGCCGGACGGTTCCTATGATTTTGGCAGCGTTTTTGTTTTTTGGTCCCTGCTGGCCCTAGTTGCGGCAATCAGCACCTGTTTTTTGCGAGAAGCACCGATTGATCATGCTGAATTTGAGCTCCAAACGGAGCAGCTTGAATATGTTTCAGATTAAAAATTTGCTCCGACCACGTCTGGTTAGCTACATTCTTCAGTCGTGTATGTACGAGACGAACCTGAAATATTGACTTGCGAGAGCGTTTGCGGCATTTATACTTTAAACTTTTTTCACCACAACATCTAGTGGCAGTGCTTACCACCCCAAAACTCCACATTAGCGGCTCTAAATGTGGACTCAGGGCCATTGTGTAATTATTCCATATTATCAGAAGAAGTATATCCTCTGTCAGATTAAGTTGCGGATTCGCAATGGCGATAGCATTGCTGCACGCAGAGACAGTAATGGCTCATCGGGACTCGATGACATTCTTGAGCAGACGGGGGTCGTCGGTGATGATGCCGTCGACGCC
>CAYNVA010000095.1:0-17410 GCA_964400575.1 uncultured Thermodesulfobacteriota bacterium
CAGCAGAAATGGGTAATCCTGAGGATTGCCAAGGGTCCATTTCACATAAGCCGCTTTATCATCCTGGGCAGTAAGTTTAATGCACGCGCTTCCCGAAAAGCCGCTGCCGGTTTCCCATGTAACTCCATGCGTGGACTGATCCCACGGATCCAGGGGCACCGAATGGAACTCAGGACTCGTTTGCGTCCTTGATTCAAAATCACTCAACAGCAGATTTTCATCGGCGGGCAGGTAAGCAGGACAGTAATTAATCAAGTACACAAAACCACATAGCCAGGCTATGCCACCAGCGATGTATAACCATACCCTGGGGGGGGGGGATGTCCGGGCGCTCGTATTCATCGCTTTTGGTAACCGTTGAGAGTTTCTGGCAACTAATAAAGTTTTCTTCTAAAATGATTTTTTATCATTTTAGAAAACCGTATATCTCCTTAAACCATTTAGGGAAAGGTGGTACTGTTGCGATTAACAATAAATAAAGGCATGTAAAGGCTACAGTAGAAAAGCAGGAAACAAGCGGTAATCTCAAACCATTATTAAAAAAAACCAAAATAAAAGTACACGCAATTAACAATATTAAGAATGGCGAATACAAGCTGACAATTTGCTTTATTTGTTCAATAAAACTGAACCCCATATGACGAAAAACCTCTTTCCAAATCAGCGATGTGAGCAGTGCACCTGAAAAACTTGCACTTATTGCTATACCATTAATACCCAGTCCATAATTTATCAAAAAAATGTTACCGGCAATATTGATGGCGAGACTTACGACAGCATAGGCAAGAATTGTATTTTGTCTGTTGTGCGCGATAAGATAATTTGCACCATTGGATATCATACACGTGAAAAAAGCGCCGAATAGCAGTATCTGGGCCGAAATAAGGCCTGGGAGATACTTGGGAAATACATGAACGTATAGAGGCGGTGCGGCTAAAATGAGAATACCTGCCAGCAGTGGAAGCAGCAGAGTTAAGGCCCGTGCAGGTATAATGACAAGAGTAGCAATATCTTGCTTGGAAAGGCTTTTCCCTACCCCTTCATTGATTCGCGGGTACAGCACTCTTGAAACCACCTGGGGAATAAGAATAAGCATGCCTATTATATTACTACCCAAACCATAATATCCTGTCTGTGTTTTACCAAGCATCGACATGGAAACCATCCTGTCGGCAGAAGACTGCAGGATGAACATCCACATAACAATTGTAATAGGGAAGCCGATGCGAATCATCTCCCACATCAAACCGGGATTAAAATTCATCCCGACCTTTCCGTACACTTTATTACTCAAAAAAGCTGAATAGATGCAGGTCAGAAGTTCATGCAAACAGAGGCCCCACAGGACACCTTCCAACCCCCAGAGCCAGCCAAAATATATGAGTAAAACAAAACGCAGGATGGCGCGTATGCTGTCGATAAGACCAACTTTTCTAAAATTCTGATGAGCCGTACATCTATGGTAAAAATAAGCAGAAAAACAGCTTATTGCGGCAGTTGCAACCGTTATGTCTACCACAGTCAATGAGCATTCCAGAAAATGTATTGGCATAAAAAAATGAATGGAGAAACCAATGATACTTATCAGGAGGGTTGATAATAGCGTTGAAGCGAAAACACTTTCTTCAACCTCCTTTGCCTTGTCAGCTTGCCCCATCCCTGTGTAATAAGGGAACTGTTTGATAAGTGCTTCAACAGTACCAAAATTAAAAATAGCAGCATATGAGGCTACAAGAATCATTGTTACCAGTATCCCATAATCAGATGGCTCAAGAATCTTTGCGGTAATAAACGAAGTCCCAACGCCGAGAATTTTTGATAATATAACGGCAAATAGAAAATAGCTTATATTGGATAATGTCTTATTCATTTTTCAACTTTTTCCCAGCTGCCTGTCGCCGGATTGTAAAACCGTATTACCCTGGCAGGTATCCCGGCTGCGACAGAAAAATTAAGCATATGACAACAGCTACAGAGTATTTGTCTAAAACAACTGTGGGCACCAGCCCCCGAATGGTGCTGTTGCACACAGTACCTATGCAGGTATTTCCGGAAGCCGTCCTACCAATTGAGGTTTGAGATGGAGATACCGGGTTGTCGATCGCTTCTGGTCAATATCATTATATACTCTTTGTATCTGTTCTGTGGTCAAACCTATTTCTCTCCCCACAGTTTTAGCCGGGATTTTATGGTTCTTTGCGTAGAGGCATAAATCCATTTTGTCATAGGGAAGAGAAAAATAGAATTCATCCTGGCCCTGTTCTAACGAATAGGTATCCGTTGTCGGCGGCCTGCTGCATATCTCCTCCGGAACGCCAAGATACTCTGCTAGCTGATACACCTGGCTTTTATATAAATGAGCTATGGGCTTTATATCACCGGCGCCATCACCTAATTTCACAAAAAACCCCTGATCATATTCCAGCCGGTTCGGAGTCCCGGTTGTCGCATAATTCAATCTATCGGCATGATAATACTCAAGCATCTTTCGAGTACGCTGCTTAAAATTGGTCGCTGCCAGAATTTCAAGATACGCTTTAAGGGGAAGTCTTTTTTTGATTATTTCACCCTGGGGGTTTTGGGCAACAATTGAAAAAAGCGCGAAGCGGTTACTTTCAAGAACATTAGGCAAAACAATTTTCGATTTCCATCCCTTCCCGTATTCAGGTAGCACTGATTGTACCGCAGCATCATATTTTTTATAAAATCCTACAGCCTCTAAAATTGCTGTTATATCCGTATGCTCCCGTGCAACATCAAAGCAGTCTGCCAAACGTCCACTTATGCCGAGGGTCTCTTCCGAGGAGTGGCGCTCGGGCATCTGCAGTGCAAAAATGCGCTCTTTGCCTACTGCCCTGACGCTTAATGCAAGGGTTACGCTGCTATCGATCCCTCCGGAAATTGCAACAACGAAGCCTTTTCGTTTAAATTTTTCAGAAAGAATTTCTTGCATGTACACGGCAATGCGCTCGGTTTCCCGTGCGCAGTCAATGGCCAGAATATTTTTTGAAAATAGTGCTGTTGTGCTCATAACAACCGTCTTTCTAATGATAGATAGGGGTTTCTCTTTTATCAAAATACATATCCCATTGCACTGACAATCCATCAGGGTAGCTGAAGTTCTCAACAAATTGTTGATACAGCACCTGTGTTGAAATCAGCCCCACAAGTGCCATGCCTTCAGTTTCGCTGGTACTGGCGCCAAAGCCAATTTTTTTAAGAAGCGAAGAAACTTTTTTATGATCAAAAAAATTATTTTTTGCTAATTCCTGCTCAGAAAGCAATTCCCGGACATACCCGGATTGTATCGCTTGTATGAAGCTCTGCTGGATAGGCGCTCGGTACGGATGTTTTGTTCTTTGCGTAATAGAGGCTGGAAGAAGATCTTTAAAAACCTTTTTAAGCAAATATTTTTCATTGATACCCAGCACTTTCCAGTGAGGGCTGACTCTGGACATAAGCTCAAACAGTCGATGGTCAAGGTAGGGTGGGCGTATTTCAATAGAATGAGCCATAGCCATGCGATCGCCCTGCGACGACAACAAATAATTACTCAGGAATATGGCCTCTTCCAGATATTGCGCTTTTGAAAGGGTATCACGCTGATTAAAGTTTTCCGGCAATATGCGGGTACACTGTTCTACAGCAGAATAGGTTCCAAGAGCATCTGTTAATTCTTCAGAAAAAAATTGCTTTATACGGGATGTATTCTCCCATCGAATGAGATGCGAATACAGGGGATTATCAACACCGGAAGAATTCTGCATAATAAAATTGCGGAATGCGGTTTTTTGCCGTTCATTTTTAAATATCTGAGGGTATAGTTGTTCGAGCAGCAAGGGCCTGATAGCAGATTTTGGCTGCCGCGCAATAAAGCGCTTCACCAGAGCTTCCCTGAAAATATCATATCCCCCGAACACCTCATCGGCTCCTTCGCCCGTACATACAACCTTGATTCCCTGCTGCTGCACGAATCGGGATAAGAGGAACATGGGCACTGGCGCAGTACGCAGCAGTGGTTTTTCTGCATGCCAGACAACAGAGGGAAACGCTTCTGCAATAAGCGTATTGCTCGCTTCAAGTTCGCGGTGTTGCACCTTTAAATGAGCTACCATTTGATTCTGGTAGGTGCCTTCATCAAAATCATGCTCCTGAAATCGTATGGCAAATGTTTGCACATTAGTATTAAAATGACGCGCAATAAGAGCAGTAATTCCTGACGAATCCAGTCCTCCGCTCAGATATGAACCAACCGGCACATCAGCACGCAGGCGCAATTTGGTTGCATCCATAAGCAGCGCCATTACCTGTTCGCACAGGGTATCCAAAGGCTCCTGTATATGCTCATTCGCAGGAGCATACGGGATTTCCCAATACGTGTGTTCCCGATGAGTATTTTTGTCGATTATTAATGCGTGCCCGGGCTTAACTTCATAAATATTTTTAAATATCGTTGCCCCTGGAAGCGTTGTCCACAGGGTAAAAACCTGATCCAGTGCGAAAGGATCAATCTCCGGTTCAGGTAAAATTTTTGCAGCAATCAAAGCTTTAATCTCAGAAGCAAACACATACACGCCATCGTGTTGCGCATAAAACAGGGGGCAGATTCCCAGGCGATCTCTGGCAAGAAACAGCTGCTGCTTTTTTGTATCCCAGAGAGCAAATGCAAATTGGCCATTAAAGTCTTTCAGGCATTCAATCCCTTTATCTTCATAGCTGTGAATAATTACTTCCGTATCAGTGTTTGTGTAAAAACGATGCCCTTTGCTCTCAAGATCTTTTCTCAGTTCAATGTAGTTGTAGACTTCACCGTTATACACAATCCATATGGTTTGATCTTCGTTATGAATCGGCTGCCCGCCAGTTGTCAGGTCAATGATGCTGAGCCGTGCATGAGCAAGGCCAACAGAATTATCACAGTACAACCCTGTCTGATCAGGGCCCCTGTGCTGCATGGTGGAAATCATCCTGCCACAGCACCCGGTAAGATCCCGCGCTGTTGTTTCACGCGCATAAATGGCTGCGATACCGCACATGTTAATGCTCGACCGTATTCTGATTCATTATTTGCAGACGGCACTTTTCTCTGTCAACTTTTCCATTAATATTTACAGGTATGGATTTTGTAATAGCAAACTTTTTGGGGCGCTTGAAAGGAGGCAAATGCTCTTGACAATAAAGATGCAGTGCCGCTGCAGTTACCGAGGCCGCTACTGGTAACACCAGAGCGTGCAGCGTATTTTCACCCAGAGCATTTGCTGCAGGAATTACCGCGCATTCTACGGCTAATCCAGACTCCAGAATACAGGCTTCAATTTCTGATATATTAACACGGTAGCCGGATACTTTTATCAATTCATCTTTTCTGCCGGATATAAAGATAAACCCTTCTTCATCCTTATAGCCATAATCGCCGGTATGATAGCCCCGGCAATCCAGAACTTTTTTTGTGGCTTCCGGATCCTGATAGTAGCCCATCATTATATTCTCCCCCTGCGCTACCAACTCTCCTTCTTTGCCGGCAGGCAGCTCATTGCCCTGTTCATCCCGTATAGAAATAGTTACCCCGGGGATAGCTTTTCCGACAGAATCAATTTTCTGATTGAAATTATGCGGATTCAGATAGGTTAATCGCGCAGACGCTTCTGTTGCCCCATACATAACAACAATATCCGTATGAGCAGGGAGCAGTTTTTGCAACAGTACTTTAACCGGCCGCGCCATGTGACCGCCCGCCTGCGTGCAATACCGCAAAAAAGGAAGGCGTTCTTTGTAATCTGCCAGAGGTGATTTGTTGACCAGTTGAGCATAGGTTGACGGTACGCCGGAGAACGATGTCACCTTCTCCTTTTCAATCTGCCGAAGTACCGCGGCAGTAAAAGCAAATTGATTGTTTATTACCACTCGCGCACCTGCAGCAATATGCGTGTTCAGCAGCGATTTACCCATAACATAGGTGAACGGCAAAACAACCATTTGAATATCGCGGTGTGTAATGGATAAGTACTGGCAAATGGACCGGGTATTGGCGACAATGTTTTTATGAGACAGCATTGCACCTTTTGGTTTTCCTGTGGAGCCCGAGGTAAAAATGATGCTGGCGCAACTATCTGCCGCTATTGTCAGAGTTGGATTTTTTAAACAGGGTCTTGAAAGAATATCATTCAGATTACTGGCGGGGTTTTTACATACGTGTTTTATACCGTCGGGAATTTCACCTTTTTTTTGAGTAATAAGAAACGATGTTGTTTCTTTACACTCGCGCAAGCGCGACAAAAGTGAAAATTCTGCAATTATGGTATGGGGTTGTACGAGCTCAACAAATGCTGCAATGTCCGGTGCAGGAAACCCTGTATTAATCGGAACTACGCACCCGCCAGCTTTCAGAATGCCATAATAGCAGGCGATATATTCGAATCCGTTTTTAAAAAGAAGAACTACCGGATCATTTTTCTGTATCCCTAATTCCAATAGTGAAGCTGCCACTCCATTGGCTGCTTCATTAAGCTGCCGATATGTGTATCTTCCGCTATCGCATACCACCGCACACTGCTCATGATACAGAGATGTGCTTACCTCTAAAAATTCATGGATCAGGGTTGCGGCAACCGTAGGTTGTACTACAGTTTTCAAGAAGATTCCTTTTTGATAACAAATTTTTCAACATTATCTAAACTATCCAGATTTTCCGGCACCAACTCATCATCGTTGACGCTAATGCCAAAAGTATTTTCAATAAAAGTAATCAATTCGAGCAATCCGGAAGAATCCAGTATTCCCGTTTGCAAAAATGATTGATCATCGCTTGTTACGAGAGACTCGTTTCCAAACAAAAGCTCGTTAACAATAAAATGTTTAATTATTTCTTTATGAGCCATCAGCCATCCTTTGTTGAGTAGCAATGCTGGTTTTTTTTATCTCTGTAAATTTATTTCACATTACTGGTATTCAGTTTGACAATGCTTTGCAAAGACCTTCTGCAAATGGCGATGCCGCTCTTTTCTTGCCAAGATCATTTAAATGACCTCCATCTGTAGTGTATGCTGGTATTAAGGAATAATGACTGGTTTGAAAATAGGAATGTCTCATGCGGTTACCATCTGCATAGGTTGACTCAATTCCGGCGATATCGATTATTTCATCATTTTTATAAGCTTCGTGCAGTAATTCATTGTATGTATTTCTCTTAATATTATCCTGGTCGCCTAAGATCACATGCTTGATTCTGCTTTTTAAATTGCGGTAGTGCGTAGTCAAAGGTACGGTAAAATGGACAAATGTAATATAAGGATAACGCTTTTTGACATCTTTCACCAATGCAGTATACTCATTTAAAACTGCCTGAATATCAGTTGTATGTGTAATATCAACATAACAAAACTTAATGCCGACAAGATCAAATGACTGGCCATTATTATTTGAGAAAAGAAACTGCCTGAAATTAGAAAGTTTTTGTAACGGTTGCGCATTTGCCCCAATTGCAATGTGGCTTATACCTGACTTTTGAGGATCTATTTGAGATACAGCTTCAACCTTGTGCATTGCAATCTGTTCTTTCAATGTACTATTCTCTAAAGCCAAACCGCTCAGGATATCGTCTCCAACCGACATATGAGCAAACAAAATACGATGACTGTTAATAGTCTTAATGCATTCCGTTGAAATGCTCGTTTCAAACGACTTTTCCTGGCTTACTTCTGATTCCATAGAGTAACATCCTGCCAAAAAAATGAAGCAAACAAAAACAAAATGCTTTAGGAAATTTCCACCACCATACATTCCGTCATTACTGGGCATGCGGTAGCCCCTTTATTGTCAATGGCTTATGGATTCCGGCTTTCGCAAAATGCCATTTGGGGAAATAGGCTTTAAGTAAATATGTAAACATTGCAGCAATTCTTTTCACAGAGAAGGTTTGGGTGCGCTCTTGCCATCATTGTTTTTAAGCGATATCCTCATAAGACTGTGTGAATTCATCAAATCGCTCTTTCTTGATTTCTTCTATCGACATTTCCCACCACTTAGACTCTAATAATTTTTTTATAGTATCTGGTGCAAATCGGTATCGTACAATACGAGCCGGATTGCCTGCTACGACAGCATAGGGCGGAATATCTTTATTCACAATAGCCCCAGCAGCAACAACAGCTCCGGTTCCAATATTTTTTACTGTGGGAAGAATAACCACATTGCTTCCAAGCCAGACATCATGTCCTATTTCCAATGGTATATCAGCAATTTTGTCCTTTTCACAATACCCAAAAACGGAATTGAAGAAAAAAGCATGGGTTGATTTGAAATGTAAGGGATGGTCAACATTAAATGCAAGTGCGGTACGTGCTATGGAGCAATATCTGCCAATTTTAGTATTCCGTGGAAAAGCTTCCGGTATAAAACATGCACCATGAGTATACAAACCGATATCTACTCCCTGAAACTTTTTAAAAACTTCTCTCAACAAAAGAGAATGAAATTCCCCCCTGTTTCTTGATAAAGCCCACAAAACGATCCTCATAATTGTCTGCAGTTTTGCAGATAACAATAAGAATATTATTTTTTTTTTCATACATTTAGCCCCAAAATGCACATTAACATAATGATATATTAATGTAAAAAGTAATGGTTTTAAAAACTGAAACTCGGCTAAAAAGATCTGATGTTTTTATCGCAACCCATCAGTTGTTCGATTTATATATATGTTAGCTGTACAAATCTTAAATGAAGGGGAACGCATTGAAATTTAAATGCTTTATTTCCCTCCACCCCCTTTTTTATCGTCATCACGGGTGTCTGTCAATGCCTATTTTGTCTCCTGTTTTGTCTCGACCGCACAGAACCTGAAAATAAAGGGTTATTGCAATATACGGGGAGTTGGGGCTGTACTTCTAAAAGAATAAAATATTATAAGTATAATATAAATAAGGGAAATTTTATTGACAAAAAAAATAGGGCTAAATATAATTATAAAGGATTTATTACTAATCCTACTTTCGCCAGTGCTACAAATACTTGGCCGTGTCTTGAACAAGCATATTGGATAAGCAGATAAAATAAATCTAAAGCAGAAACTGTTTTTTTGATGTTGTCGTAAAAAGTCCGGGGATGTTATCCTGGGCGAAGCGAAGGATATCATAACCTGTTAAAACTGCGGGATTCTTCATTGCGTTCAGAATGACGATAAAAGCACTTTCTGACTTTTTACGGGATCATCATTTTGGGTATCGATAAAAATTTGCTTTCGGATGAGGCACTATTCCTGCCTTAGAGTGGAATGTTCATGCGTTGCTTTCCAGATGTATAATCGACGGTTGTTCATAAAACATGATGGGAACCCCCTTGGGATGAGTAGCGGTCTGCGGAAAAAGGCTTGCCGGGAGATGCATGACAGCGATTCGCTAACCCTGCCGCGGAAGTTCTATTATGTTGTAAAGCCTTTGATGCCTGATTGGCTTCGCCTTCTGCTGCGCCGAACCCTGGCTCTCGCACAGCAGAAAAAGTATGCCGGCGTCTGGCCGATTTTTGAGCCTGCGGCCGTTAGGCCGGTGCAGTGGCCCGGATGGCCCGGAGGCAAGCGTTTTGCTCTTGTGCTCACCCACGATGTGGACACTGGGGCGGGCAATGAAAAAGTCCCTCTGCTGATGGAACTTGACCGGTCTTTAGGGTTTACAGCAACTTTTTTCTTCCTTTCCGAAAAGTATGAGCATCCGGACAAGCATCATGATATGCTCAGGCGCAATGGCTTTGAAATCGGGGTACACGGATTGAAGCATGACGGCAAGCTGTATCAGTCCGAAAAAGCTTTTAACAAAAGTGCCGTTCAAATCAATCATTTCATTGAGAAGTGGAAAGCTGCAGGGTTCCGCGCGCCCTGCATGCATCATAACCTTGCATGGCATCACCGGCTGAATATCCTCTATGACGCCTCAACCTATGACACGGACCCCTTTGAGCCTCAGGGCGGTGGTGTGGCTACGATTTTTCCGTTCACCGTTACAGATAACGCAACAGGGCATTCCTATGTGGAACTCCCCTATACTTTGCCGCAGGATTATTTGCTGTTCGAGATAATGCGGCAGAAGACTATCAATATCTGGAGGCGCAAGCTCGACTGGATCGCAGACAAGGGGGGCATGGCCCATGTGCTTGCCCATCCGGATTATATGACTTTTAATGACAATGGATACAGTGCGGGAAAATATCCGGCTCTATTCTATGAAGAATTACTGCGCTACATAAAAGATAGATATGAAGGTCAATACTGGCTTGCTTCAGCACAAGATATTGCTGCCTATTGGAAATCAACTCAGCAGCAGGCATGTAAGGTTTCAAAAGAACGGAGGGGGCGATGAATGTACATTTAATTGTTGGAGCACGGCCCAATTTTATGAAGGCTGCCCCGATAATAGAGGCTGCTCAGCAGCACAATGAAAAAATTTCCTGTTATTTGATACATACGGGGCAGCACTATGATGCGGTAATGTCAAAGTTGTTTTTTGAAGATTTGGGGCTGCCCAAACCCGATATATATCTTGGCATCGGATCAGGCTCCCATGCGGAACAAACCGCCAGAGTAATGGTGGAGCTTGAAAAAATTTTTGTGCGAGAAAAGCCGGATCTGGTACTGGTTGTGGGGGATGTCAATTCAACCATGGCCGGCGCTTTGGCTGCTTCCAAACTCTGCATACCAGTAGCACATATTGAGGCTGGGTTAAGAAGTTTTGACAGAGGGATGCCCGAAGAGATCAACCGGCTGGTTACCGATTCTATTTCGGATTATCTTTTCACCACATGCCAGGAAGCTGATACTAATCTTCTCAAGGAGGGCCACCCGGCCGATCATATTTTTATGGTCGGAAACGTGATGATCGATTCGCTCCTGAAATCTCGAAAAGCAAGCGACTCTTCCCGTATTCTTGATAGTTTATTCCTGCAGCAAAATGGCCATGTGTCTGCGTACAGCGTACTTACCCTGCACAGACCTTCAAATGTCGACGACAAGAATACCCTTTTGGAGATTTTTGAAGCGCTGCGGATACTTGCAAAAGACAGCCTGATTATTTTTCCCGTACATCCGCGCACGCGCAAGCAGATCGAATCCTTCGGTTTGACTTCATTATTCAATGTCCTGGACGCAGACGCTGATAACGGAAAGCACTACAGCAAGCCTGTTCTTGACAAAATAAATTGCACCATGCCGCTTGGGTATTTGGATTTTATAAGGCTTTTGTCCCATGCGCGGCTGGTATTGACCGATTCAGGCGGCATACAGGAAGAAACGACTGTCATGAAAGTGCCCTGCCTGACGCTCAGGCACAATACCGAACGAGCAATCACCGTGCATGAAGGAACGAATCTGCTTGTCGGAAACAATAAGCAAAAAATAATTGCTGGCGCGCACAGCCAGTTAAAAAAAGATTTCAGCAGGATTAAGGCGCCGAAGTACTGGGATGGCAAGGCGGCAGAACGAATTATAGCGATTCTCAATGATTTTTTTTAACCGTATGATAAAGTAATTTTTTATTGCTATATTCAATAATAAGTAATTAGCGCTAAAGATGTATTTAGATGGGTTGTCAGAGGTTCGGTAAATTATGGATCAACGGCAGGCAGAATACAACCAGGGTAGACATCCCGAGTCTCCGGGAAATCTGACATATGCGCAATTCAGAAAGAACCATCTCAATACGCCTGTAAAACGCTATCGTTGGCCGGCACGGGGAGGATTACAATATGAATATCTGGATTGATCTGGCAAATACTCCACATGTTATTTTCTTTTTGCCTGTTATGCGTGTTTTGGAAAGTAAAGGGCACAAGCTCTTTGTGTCGATGCGCGAATTTGCCCAAACCGTTCCTCTTGCGCATAAATACGGAATACAAGGTGAAGTTATAGGTAAACATGGTGGGGCAAGCAGAATATTTAAAACAATCAATCTTATTAGTAGAACAGCGCAGCTGGTAAGGTTTGCAGCGGATAAAAAGATCGATATTGCCGTCAGTCATAATTCCTATACACATACTCTTGCCGGGAGGCTACTGGGTGCTCGGGTTGTTACCATAATGGATTATGAGGGGCAACCGGCAAATCATCTTGCGTTCAGGGCGGCGCATAAAGTAATCGTTCCCAAAGCATTTCCAGCAGAGGCATTAAAAAAGTTCGGTGCACATGATAAAAAAACATACAAATACGAGGGTTTTAAAGAACAGGTTTATCTGTCTGATTACAAACCAAATACTAATTTCTTAGCTGAATTGATCGAGGCATGTGATTTACATGACAGCTGCGGGATAGAAAATAAAGTGCTTGTTAGTGTTCGAACGCCGCCCACAATGGCCTTATACCACCATTTCCACAATGTCTTTTTTGATCAGTTGCTTTCAATGCTTGACCAGAATGCCTCAACCCTGGGTATAGTTTTTCCACGAGATGCCACTCAAAGAGACTATATAAAAAATAAATTCAAAAATGTTCATGTGCCGACCAAACAGCTGGATGGAATGGATCTGTGCTATTACTCCGATTTAGTTATAAGCGCAGGCGGCACAATGAATCGTGAGGCAGCAATTTTAGGGACGCCGGCATATTCAGCTTTTATGGGAGCCATGCCGGCAGTCGATATGGAATTGATTAAAATGGGCAGAATGTTCCATCTTGCAAATGAATCCGACCTTCAAAAAATTCGTTTTCAGAAAAAAAAGCAGGGCAAGACTCTGGTCAACACCGGCCTGCTGAATGAAATAGTTAATCAAATAGTGGGATAAGCCTATTCATCCCTGACGTATCCGTGATTATAGTCAACGGGAACACAAAAGACCGATTTTGCACCATCGCTGCACAGTATGGAAACTGCATCACAAAAAGTAAGAATCTTTGCCGTTGATGGCTGCCTTTTTCGGCATGCCGGATATGTATATAAGTATATAAAAATTTTTTGCTATAGATAAAATGATTCGAGTAATTTTTACTCTCGATTATGAGATTCACGGCAACGGAGAAGGCAGTCCCTGCGCTTTGATGGTAGAACCTACCGAAAGCCTGCTGAATCTTTTTGAAGAATACGGCGCAAAATTAACAATAATGGCTGACGTGGCTGAGATATTGAAATTTAAAGAGTTCAGGGACACCAACAACAGAGATGATTATTGCTACGATGCAATAGAGAATCAACTTCGTCGAGCCATCAGGAAAGGGCATGATGTCCAGATGCACATCCACTCATCCTATTTCAATGCACATCACGTCAACGGAAGATGGCTTCAAGACTGGTCGGAATACAACTTTGCCGGCCTGGCTTTTGACCGCATGGAACTCATGATAAAAACATGTAAAGATTTTTTGGAAAAACTGCTTAGAAGCGAAAACCCGAACTATCGTTGCATCGCCTTCCGTGCGGCAAACTGGTCGGTAACGCCATCGAGAAATGTCATTCGTGCTTTGATAAACAATGGAGTTGAGATTGACACATCAGTTTTTAAGTTTGGCAAGCGAACAGGTCTTGTATCCTTCGACTATTCACGAGCTTTTAGTCAGATTGTTCCATGGAAAGCAGATGAAGAGGACATATGCTTGCATAATCCAAGTGGTCGTCTTTGGGAGATTCCGATTTACTGTGAGAAACGCTGGATTGGATCATTTCTGAGTCTTATGCGAATATATCGAGCTATTCTATCCCGCTTGCATAAATTCGAATACAATGACAGCCCTGCGGAAAAAACGCTCCGGAAAGGAAGCAGCAGTAGATTGGGTAAGACTTTTCAAAGGGTGTCTTTTCTGGTTAAGCGACATGCTTGGAAGGCAGATTTCAACCAATGCACCGGGCATCAATTGATTAACGTATTGGAGAAAGCAGCGGCTCAACATAAAGACTTCCCATGTCAGCTGCCATTCGTGATGATCGGCCATTCCAAGCTCTGCACAGGGTGGAACCTTGCCTCCATTCGCCCATTGCTAAAACATGTAAAGCAAAACGATGATAAATTTGATTTCGGAGTAATTTCAGATTTTAGCCCTGCGAATATGAGTTTATCATTTGAAAAGTGCTATAAAAAGTAAAATTATGCTAACAGGCGGGCCCCTGAAATGACGGAAAAAAGGGAATTCGACATATCTTTTATAATTGTAAGCTGGAATGGGAAAGACTATTTAAGGCAATGCTTAGAATCCTTGAGCGAGGCTATTCGCAATTTCCGATGCGAGATTATTGTTGTTGACAATGCTTCTACTGATGGTTCATGGCAAATGGTTCGCGATGAATTCCCAGATGTTATTCTTTTGAAGAACACAAACAACGAGGGATTTGCTGACGCCAACAACCGGGGAATTAACGCATCCCAGGGGAAATATTTATGTCTGATAAATTCTGATGTTAAAATTTTGCCAAACTCGATTAGCCGCCTTTACGACTATATCGAAAGGCATCCAGATGTAGGAATGCTTGGCCCAAAGGTTTTGAATGGTGATAAATCACTCCAGCCTTCATGCCGTACGCTGCCAACCTTAGGCAGCAGCCTTTTTCGCGCCTTCATGCTTGATACCTGCTTTAAGAATTCACCCGTATTTGCTAAGCACAACATGACTCATTGGAACTATAGTGATACTCGTGAAGTTGATATTTTGAGCGGCTGTTTTTGGTTGATAAGGCATGATGCGCTCAGGGAAGTCGGGGCATTAGATCCAAGGTTTTTCATGTACGGCGAAGACATGGATTTTTGCAAGCGATTTAAGGAATCTGGATGGAAAATCGTTTTCTTCCATGAGGCCGAAATCATTCACTTCGGGGGTGCCAGTTCCGCCAATGATCCCGGCAGATTTTGGACCGAGATGCAGAGGGCGAATTTGCAGTACTGGCTTAAGCATTTCGGTAAAGCCAGAACGTTATTATACTATATGTGCCTTTTGCTTCACAATTTTTTTAGAATTGCCGGCTTTGGAGTGCAGCGAGTGCTGGGATTATGGTCGAACGAGAAAAAGCGTACAAAATTTTTCTCAAGCTGGCGTGCCTTAAAATGGCTGTTGTCGATTTCTACTATGCGAAGTTTGATTCACGGGCAGTTTGTTAAGGGGGGCCACAATGAGCAATAGCCCCTACGTATTAATCAGCGCTTGCCGAAATGAGAGTGCATACATTGAGGGATTAATCGACAACATCTCTCAACAGACGCTTCCTCCTTTTCATCTGCTGATCATCGATGATAGCTCTACAGATGACACCTATGCTCGTGCCGCGACAAAATGTAAAAATCTAAGCTTTCTGCGGGTTGCAAAAGCCGCACATTCACAGCAGAGGGGTTTTGCTACGAAATCCTACGCTGCTAATTACGGATATGAACTGGTGAAATCCATGCAATTTGAGTTTATTGGTTTTATAGATGCGGATATTCGCCCGGATAATAATTATTACGAACAGATTATACACCACTTTAACGCTGAGCCGCGCTTAGGGATGGCCGGTGGCGCGGTTATAGACCAATACGAAAACAGGACAGAAAATATCCGGCGGGGCAGCGAAGAGTTTCATGTGCCCGGTGGCGTGCAGTTTTTTCGACGTGAATGCTTTGAGCAAATTGGAGGATATGTACCGATTGAAGACGGTGGGGAGGATACGATTGCAGACGTGATGACCATGATGTCGGGATGGAAAATTAAAACCATACCCGATATTAAAGCACTTCACCTGAGGCCGGAGGGGACAATAAAAGACAATGTATTTAAACGAGGGATGAAGTGGGGAAGGAGATTTTACTTGATCGGCTATCACCCGCTTTTTTATTTTGGACAGAACTTTCGAAGAATCGCGCGACATCCTGTTTTAATAGGAAGCCTCTGCCAGTTTATCGGCTTTATTATTCCCTTTCTTAAAGCTGAGCCCCGCCCCGTTTCAGAAGAATTCGTTCGGTTTCTTCGTAAAGAACAAATGCGGCGGATACGTCAAATCCTGGGATTTTGATATTTTATTTTGAGGTGCTGATAATTATTTAAAATGTTTTTTCTATGCTATAATTAAATAGAATACAGAATGATGCTCAACCACTCAACCAGTTATCTTAAAATTTTACGCTTTTTGGAATTTGATCCGCAGCCGTGAATCAATTTGCCATTGTTTTTCTTATAACTACTGCGGTAACGATGCTTTTGGCGCCACGAAGCTGGGCTCCCCTGCCGCTTTTGGCAGGCGCAGGCTACATGACAGTCGGTCAGGTTATAGAAATAGGGCCTTTGCACTTTACCGTTATTCGTGTGCTTATTGCAATCGGGATTATTCGGATTATCGCTCGAAGGGAGTGGATTAAGGGAGGAATAAGCAGCTTAGACTGGCTCCTTTTTGCCTGGGCCGTTTGGGCATTGATAAGCAGTTTCTTTCACGAGGACCCTTCATCTGCTTTTATTTCCCGACTCGGACTTATTTATAATGCCTGTGGAATCTACGTGCTCCTTCGCGTTCTTTGCCAGACAAGTGAGGATGTGATCCGGCTGTGCGGGTTAACAGCCATATTGCTGGTGCCGATAGCGGTTGAGATGGTTTACGAAAAAGCGACCTATTACAATCTGTTCTCTGTGTTTGGAGGAGTTCCTGCGGAACCGGCAATCCGGGAGGGTAAACTGCGGGCGCAGGGACCATTCGCCCACGCCATCATAGCAGGGACAATTGGCGCGGTCTGCCTTCCTTTAATGATTGGCCTTTGGCAACTCCACCGAAAGAAGGTGGCTGTGATCGGAATTACAGCATGCATGGCAATGATTGTCAGCAGTTCCTCATCGGGGCCGATACTAACCCTTATGTTAGGTACCGGCGCTATGTTTATGTGGTATTGCCGTAATCAAATGCAACTCGTCAGGTGGCTTGCTGTTCTGGGATATATTCTTCTCGATTTGGTCATGAAGCCTCCTGCATACTATGTATTGGCTAAAATTGACCTGGTTGGCGGCAGTACCGGGTGGCATCGTGCACGATTACTTCAGGTTGCATTTGAGAGCTTGAATGAATGGTGGCTTGCGGGAACAGACTATACCCGGCATTGGATGCCTTATGGTGTGCCTTTTAGCGAAAATCATGCAGATATTACGAATTATTATCTTGAAATGGGAATCATAGGAGGGCTTCCTCTCATGTTTCTGTTCATTATGGTTTTAGCCAAGGGGTTTTCCTTTGTAGGTCAGACGATTCGACAGCGAAAAATCGTGCAGTTAAATGTTCGGTTTATGGTCTGGACGCTTGGGGCCGCTTTGTTCTCACAAGTCGTTTCCTTTTTTTCAATAACATATTTTGACCAATCGTTTTTATTTCTTTATCTGAATCTTGCGGCCATCGCTTCTATGCGATATGCAGTTGTTGTGGGCTCTGCACAGGAAAAGTCTCTTGCTGTGTAGTTGCCCGGATGCAGGTGTATTATTTTCTCTTTTTTGTAGTGT
>CAYNVA010000096.1:0-2153 GCA_964400575.1 uncultured Thermodesulfobacteriota bacterium
AGTTGCATGCTGATAGCCCACAAAGACAAAAGGCTGCCTGTTTTTGAAATCGATCCAGGTAAAACCCGCGCCCTGAATCGTGGGGCCTGTTGCAATGCCGTCAAGGATTGTAAGAATATCGCTTGTGTCGAGCAGGTCGCCTGCTGCCCCTACCGCGCGCATATCGCCCAGCATGGGCTTGTTCAGCTCAAGATAGTACCCAACAAATAAGCTGCCTGCGGTTAGATACAGCCCATAGCCCTTGCCGTCCATAACCGAAGCGTATGCTTTGGGGCTGAAGTTTATCTCGTGATTTGTCGTCCCGTCCTGGTTGAAAAAATAACAGATATACATTTTACCCCGCACGGTGCTCGTTGCATTGTCCTGCGCGCAGGCGATGTCTGCATGGAGCATTATTCCGGCAAGCATGATGCCCGCAATGAGAATGCCAAATCTTTTTATTCGCATGTTGCCTCCTGTAATGACCGTGCGCGTCGTCATCCGCTCCGGCTCGAATGTGGTTTTGCTGACTCCCGGCAGATTTTGCACACAGCGATAGTAAAAAATAATGCACCAGTTTGCTGCAGGCATTTTTCAAGCTGCGTCGAGTCCGCCAGCACGTAGCTTATTATGCCAGCGTAACCATGTTTATTCTGTTTCAAGTTTGTACTGATGAAAATTCCACAAAAGGATAAAGGGCTAAGCTTGTTAACCTTTAAATAAGGAGGGTCCTGTGGAGAAGATAGAGGCACTTGACCGTGCGGGGCGGTGGTTTGTCAGCAGGCGCCGAGGTGCTGCAGCAAGAGGCGCCGGGGCTGCACGAGAGAGCGGCATTATGCTGTATGTGCCGTTTCTTTTTGTGCTCTGCAGCAATGGCGCAGGTGGTTACATCCCTGCCGTAGGGATTTGGGCCGCTGCTGCAGGAGCAGTCGCCTGTTGCAACTGATATGTTGCCCGGGAGCATGTTCGTCTGCTTCGGCGAATGCTTCGAAGCACAGCAGCAGCACTGGCATGCTTCACCGGAGCAGCAGCACTGCATGCTTTTTGCTTGCACTTCCGGCTGCGGCATCAAGCCTGCCAGCAGTAAAAGCGTGGCTGCAAACAGCAATTTTCGGTAGCTGCGGGTACGCGTCATATCTTGACACCTGAACTTTTTTCGATTACATTATCAATATACCCTACCGGGGTACCGTATGTCAAGGGATAAAAAGGAGATGCGTCCATGATAAATCCAGCGGTTAAAAAAGAGGCTCTCACGAGGCTCAGGCGGGTCGAGGGGCAGGTGCGCGGCATCATGAAAATGGTGGAGGAAGAAAAATACTGCATCGACATTATAAACCAGGTCACCGCAGCGGAAAAGGCGCTCAGCGGCGTGGCGCGTATTGTTATGAAGCGCCATGTAGAGAGCTGCGTGAGCAGCGCCATCGTTCAGGGCAAAGGGCAGAAGATGATCGACGAGATGATCGATGCGGTTTTCAAGGTTTCAAACAGAAAATAGAAGGGCAAAGGACAACGTATGGAAAAGAGACTGAGCGTTGAGGGCATGACCTGCCAGCACTGCGTCAAGCGCGTCACAAAAATAATCGAAAAAGCCCCGGGGGTATCGGGCGTGCAGGTAAGCCTTGAAAATAAGGAAGCGTCGTTCACCTGTGACCCGGCTGTAAGCAATGTAGGCGACATCGTGAAAGCCATCAACGATTTCGGCTTTACGGCAGCAGAGAAGGGATGATTGGAGGAGAAGCAATAAGCAAGAATCCAGAATCCAGAATCCAGAAGTCAGGAGCCAGAAGAGAAGATAAAAATAAATTTTTTCATTCCGGCTGTTGGCTTCCGAACAACCATTTTCCGAATTCTGACTACCGGTTTCTGAATTCTATTCATTCTTAATACTATGATTCGAACCGAAACCATACCCGTTTACGGCATGATGTGTGAGCACTGCGTCAAGGCGGTGACCATGGCACTTCAAGCCCTGGATGGCGTCCGGAGCGTGTTGGTGTCGCTTGAAGGCACGAGCGCTACCGTGACCTTCGACGATGCGGCCACAGGCCTTGAACAATTCAGGGAAGCGATCATTGAAGAGGGCTACAGCCTTGAGCCTATTCTGCAGGAGGTCTCATCTCCAGAAGCACCGGCGCCATCCGTAGAAGCGCGGGCAAACGCCCCTGCCGCTG
>CAYNVA010000097.1:0-6362 GCA_964400575.1 uncultured Thermodesulfobacteriota bacterium
CGCTATGATGCCTGGCGCATGATCAGGCGCGGCCAGGTGCAGGTGGTGGTGGGTGCGCGATCGGCAATTTTTGCTTCGTTCAAAGACCTCGGGGCGATCATTGTCGATGAGGAGCATGACTCCTCCTACAAGCAGGATGACAGCCTGCGCTACAATGCCCGGGATTTGGCCATTGTGAAGGCCCGCGATGCAGCATGCATGGTCCTGTTAGGGTCGGCCACTCCCTGCCTTGAAACCTACACCAATGCACGTGCGGGCAAATATCATTTTGCCGAGCTGAAAACCCGGATTGAAGACCGGACTCTGCCCCGAGTCACTATTATCGATATGAGGGTTGAAACAGCGCTTCGGAGGAAAAAAGCGGGCATTATTTCAAAGCCACTCAAAGAGGCTCTGGCGCAGCGGCTTGACCAGGGACGGCAGAGCCTTCTTTTCCTCAACAGGCGCGGCTTTGCCCCTGTGCACCTGTGCCGCCAGTGCGGCCATACCTTCCGCTGCCCCAACTGCTCGGTGGCTCTCATTCATCACCTGAGCAGCAAAAGCCTGACCTGCCACTACTGCGACTTCACCATTGCGGTGCCGCAGCAGTGCCCTGCATGCCAGGGGCTTTTTCTTGATTCCATGGGCTGGGGCACGGAGCGGCTTGAATCCGAGCTGCGCGGGCTTTTCCCGGCTGCGCGCATCGCGCGCATGGATCGGGATACCACGGCGCAGCGCGGGGCAACCCGTGAGATTTTGGGCGATATGCATCATGGCCGGATCGACATTCTCATCGGCACGCAGATGATCGTCAAAGGCTATCATCTGCCGGGGGTTACGCTTGTGGGCGTGGTCTGCGCCGACCAGTCGCTCAGCATGCCCGATTACCGCGCAGCCGAGCGCACCTTTCAGCTGCTCACGCAAGTGGCGGGCCGGTCGGGCCGGGGCGAGTTAGCCGGTGAGGTTATCATCCAGACCTACAACCCCGATCACTACAGCGTCACCTGCGCGGCCCGCCATGACTACCGGGCATTTTATGATATGGAGGTGCGCTTCCGCCGCGAGCTTAAGTATCCGCCTTTTGCAAAGCTGATAAATATTCGCTGTGAGGGCACCAATGGCCGCGAGGTTGAGGCCCTGGCGCAGCAAATCGGAGCATACTGCAAAAAAATGTGTCAAACCGGGCCCGATGCCGCTACAATAGAGGTCCTCGGGCCTGCCAAAGCTCCCTGGGAGAAGATGAAAGGCCGGTACCGGTTCCAGATGCTTCTGAAGGGTGCAGGAAGCCAGGCGCTCAAGGCATGCGCGGCACGCGCCATTCAGGAGCATGCAGAGGCCATGAAGCGCAGCGGCGTGAAGGTGATTGTAGATATCGATCCGATAATGCTGATGTAATAACAGAGGTAGAAGCGGCTTCAGCCGCGATAATTGCGCGTTCACAGGCAAACAAACTTCGCGGCTGAAGCCGCTCCTGCTGCAGAAAGAATGTATGCGCATACTTGTTGTCGAAGACGAACAGAAAACAGCTGCCTATCTCAAGAAAGGCCTTACAGAAAACGGTTTTGCCGTGGATGTGGCAAACTCCGGCGACGACGGGCTGCACTATGCACTGACCATACAGTATGACCTGATTATCCTTGACGTCATGCTGCCCGAGGTGGATGGGTGGACCATACTGAGCCAGCTGCGCAGCCAGGGCAACTTGACGCCCGTGCTGTTTCTGACCGCGCGCGACAAGGTGCAGGACCGCGTAAAGGGCCTTGAACTCGGGGCGGACGACTATCTTGTGAAGCCCTTTGCCTTCTCCGAACTTTTAGCCCGCATCAGGGTCATCATCCGGCGGGGGCCCCAGAGCAAGCAGGACAGCCTGGTCATCGCCGATCTTGAGCTTGACCTGCTGGCCCATAAGGTGACACGGGCCGGCGCCTCTATCGACCTGACACAAAAAGAATTCATGCTTCTGAGCCTTCTTTTGCAGCGCGCGGGGCAGGTGCTCTCGCGCACCATGATCGCCGAGCAGGTCTGGGACATCAACTTCGACAGCGACACCAATGTGGTTGATGTAGCCATACGCAGGCTGCGCACCAAGGTGGATGATCCTTACGAGAAGAAACTTATTCATACCGTGCGGGGAGTTGGCTATGTTCTGGAAGAACGGCAGGACTGAGGCTGAGCAGCTGCCCCGCGGCGCCTACTCGATAACGCGGCGGCTGATCATCTTCAACATCGTGGCGGCGCTTGTCATACTGCTGACCACCATCGGCTACCTGTACTATGCTTTGGTGCGCAGCCTCGAGGATGAAGACCGCTTCTACCTGATTAAAAAGATACAGGCGGTACGGACGGTGCTGCGCGAGCAGCCTGACAGGCCTGACGGGGTGCAGCGGGAAGTCGAGCTGCAGGGTGAGTTTCAGTTCATCCGGTTCTATATCCGCGTGCTTGATGAAAGGGGCGCTGTTGTCGCCCGGACAACCCGGGCGCTCTTCACGCCGCCCGCCGATGCATTTCCCGAGCCTACCCCGGCCGATATGCTGCCGGAAAAGGGCAGAAAAAAACGCTTTGCCGAGGGTCAGTCCTACTACTTCATGAGCGCCCGGGCCGATGACGGTAAACCAGGCGGCAGGCAATGGATCATCCAGGCAGCCCTTGATGTATCGCACGAGGCAAGCATCCTGAGGCGCTATCGAATCAGGGTTGAGATGGTGCTCTGGGGGGGCATTTTTATCTGTGGCGCGCTCGGCTTCTGGATCGCTCGCCGGTCAATGCGGCCCATGCGCATGATCACCCGCACGCTGCGGCGCGTGCACGCGACCAAACTCGACGAGCGGCTTGACGCGACACAGCTGCCCCAGGAACTGACCGTATTTGCCGCGTCGTTCAACGACATGCTCGACCGGCTTGAGGATTCCTTCAACCGCCTGAACCGCTTTTCAACCGACCTTGCCCATGAGCTGCGCACGCCCATCAACAATTTGCGGGGCGAGGCAGAGGTGGCCCTGTCAAAGGCCCGGACAGCCGAGGAGTACCGCCAGATTATCGAATCGAGCATTGAAGAGTATGAGCACCTATCGCACATGATCGAAAGCCTGCTGTTCATTGCCAAGGCTGAAAGTACCGACATCGCTATCCAGCGGGCCGAGTTTTCCGCAGAAAAGGAAACTTTGGCCGTGCTGGATTACTATGACGCCTATATTGATGAAAAAAAAATAACCATCAGCTTAAACGGCTCCGCAGTTCTGCACGCCGACCCGGTGCTTTTTCGCCGCATTATGACCAATGTGCTTTCAAACGCCTTCCGCTATACCCCCGCCGGGGGCCGCGTGACGATAAGCATGTGGCAGAGCAGCCTGGAGGAGACCACCATCACCATCACCGACACGGGCATAGGGATCGCAGCCGAGGATATTGACCATATTTTCAGCCGCTTCTATAGAGGCAAGGCGGCAAAAAAGCTTGTCTCCAGCGGCACAGGCCTGGGGCTTGCCATCGTCAAATCAATTATGGACCTGCATGGCGGCCGTATCAAGATCGCAAGCACGCCCGCTGCAGGCACCACCGTAACGCTTACCTTCCCCGCACCCGCCAAAATTACCAAAATGTAATCTGAGTGTCAGCCTCCTGTCAGAATCAAAAGGCTATACTCCAAGTGTAAGCTCGGAAAAAGAACGGGCGCAACACTTAATAAAGGAGAGTATCATGAAAAAAATATTGGGCATTCTGGATGCTGCTCTGATAGCTGCTGCTGTGCTGCAGATCGCCGCAGTGCATGTTCTGGTCAGAGGCTCAAACTATACCCAGCTGCTGCAGGGTGTTGACCTGACCGCGCTGCAGGCGGGATTCAGCATGACAGCATGCCTGTTCTGACAGGTAAGCACGCGAAGCACATTCTGAACACCCTAGAGCATTTTTCAAAATAGTATAGCCATATGCGCACAGGTGAGCTTTTGGTGAGAGGAGCCCGTGCGATTCGAGCGATTGGCATGACATCATTGCCAGTTTCGCTTGCGAGAATATAGCACGGGCAAACGAAACAAAGGCTCACCATAAGGGCGCATGGCTACAACAAAAAGAAAAATGCTCTAGTCGGCTGGGAATTCATTGGTTCGGGGGCGGTGCACTGCATACGTGCCGTGCACTTTAATGAGGGCTGTCTTCTTCGTCAGGAGATTTTTCGCTGCGGAAATCCTGCAGAGTGCGCTCCATGTCGGTGAATTTCTGCTGAAGGTCCTGAAACTGACTGTCAAAGGTTTTAAAAAGCCCGTCCAGTTCGTCGTCTTCAGCCTTGGTCAGTGATGCATTATAATAGGCGCTTGCCATGGATGGCCACCCTTACCTTAGTTTGATTTCATGTAAAGCTGTTCGCGGCACATCTGCAGTTTATTGACAAAGGATTCAAGATGCCCGCTATAGGGCTCCAGGGGCAGCAGATCGCCTGCAATTGCATATGCATGAATAATCCGCAGCAGGCTTTTCCACTCCTCTGAATAACCATGCTTGCACACTGAAAAAATCGGGCAGATGTGGCACTGGTTTTCATACTCGACGCACAGGAAAAGAGGTACGACTGCCGCCTGCAGCAGATGCTGAAAATGCGACAGATGGAAAACCGTACGGCTGTTCTGCAGTATCCTCTGCCATTTCTCAAGAGCCAGCTCAAGGGAGTCTTCGCCCTTTTCGTACCGCTCCTTCATTTCCTCAAACGACATAAGTCCCACGTTAATCCACCCTGTTCTTTTATACTCTATTGGAAACAGCCATGCCACAAAAAAACATGCGTCACACGGGCTTTTCACCTGCCAAAAAAAAGGCGTCGCACAATCCAGAGGCCGGGTTCAAGCACTGCGCCGGTACTGCCTCTATTGTGATCTGAAAAAACAGGCCTGTCAAGTCTTCGAAAGAGCAAAAATTGAGTGCGGCGCTTGACATTTTTGTGCTGGTGAAGCAATACAATAAGTATTCGGGTGTACAGGCTGGAGGGATGCAGGCTGAAGGATTGAAAGTTTAAAATGCTTGAAAGCCTTCTGCCCAATAGCCTGCATTCCTAAAAAGCTTTCAGCCTGCAGACTAACAAACTGAATAATTCCTTATGACAACAGCACTTCTGGCTTGTGGTATCTTTTTTGCCTGCCTGTACGGCGGCAGCTTTGTGTTCTCCGGCCAAGGCTATTCAGGCCCGGTCTCCGGTCATTTTGACGGAGCGCGCTTTTATAACCAGAACCGCAGCGCCCGGCACGATTTCCGCACCTTTCTCACCTGGATCACCAACCGCAATCGCGGCAGGTGGCAGGAACATATAAGCGATGCCGGGCCGGGCCCCAGGCCGCCCGAGCGTGTGGGAGGCGAACAGCTGCGCGTGACCCCGGTTGGCCACTGCACATTTCTCATCCAGGCAGCCGGGGTGAACATCCTCACCGACCCCATCTGGTCTGAGCGGGCAAGCCCGGTATCATTCTCCGGCCTGCGGCGCGTGCAGTCCCCGGGGCTCAGGCTGGAGGATCTGCCGCCCATCGACCTGATTCTCATAAGCCATAATCACTATGATCATCTGGATCTGCCCACCCTTGGCAAGCTCGCCCGATCACACAGGCCGCAGGTGGTGACGACGCTGGGCAACAAGGCCTTGATAAAAAAAACAGGTTTTGCCGATGTGACCGAGCTTGACTGGTACCAGCAGACAGCGCTGCCGGGCGGCATGCGCATCACCTGCGTGCCGGCGCAGCATTTTTCAGGCCGCGGCATGCGCGACAGCTATAAAACGCTCTGGGGAGGGTTTGTTATAGAGAGCACAGCCGAGCCAATTTATTTTGCTGGCGATACGGGCTACGGTGTACACTTTGAAGAGATTGCACAGCGCTTCGGCCCCCTGCGCCTTGCTCTCCTGCCCATCGGGGCATACAAGCCCGAATGGTTCATGTGGCCAGGGCATATGTCCCCGGCAGACGCTCTAAAGGCGCACGGCGTGCTCAAGGCGCGAACAAGCATTGCCATGCACTTCGGCGTATTTCCTCTTGGGGATGACGGCCAGCATGAAGCAGTGGACGTGCTGCATGCGGAAATCGCGAAAGCCAATATGCAAAGTTCCCGCTTTGTGATACCCGTTTGCGGCCAGGGCATGCAACTAAATTAAAATCACGTTCAGGAGCACGGAAAATATATGCCCATCTATGAGTTTCGCTGCAACACGTGCAGGAAAAAATTTGAAGAGCTGGTGACTTCACGCGACGCTGAGGTGCTGTGCCCGAAATGCAAAAAGACCGATGTGACCCGCCTCATGTCAGCCTTCAGCGTCAAAAGCGCCGGGTCGTCCAAGACAGCGCCGTCATCGGGAAAAAGCTGCGCGGGCTGCCGGTCAAAAAAATGCGGCAGCTGCGGATGATGGAACA
>CAYNVA010000098.1:0-2882 GCA_964400575.1 uncultured Thermodesulfobacteriota bacterium
CTTTTCCCTTGCCATCGCCATTTTCCTTGGTGAGTACTTCCGCGAGGGCATTGTTTCTTCATTTCTGAAAAGCGCTGTTGAGCTGATGGCGGGCATACCCTCGGTAATTTTTGGCATGTGGGGCCTGTTTGTTCTTGTGCCTCTGGTGCGCCAGGTGGAGATGCAGTTTGGTGTGATACCCTATGGCATCGGCATTCTGACGGCTGCCCTGATCCTTGCGGTGATGATTATCCCCTACTCGGCTTCAATCAGCAGCGATGTGGTGAACCTCGTGCCGGCGGATCTCAAGGAGGCTGCTCTGTCGCTCGGGGCCACGCGCTATGAAATGATAAAAAAGGTGGTGCTGCCCTCTGCCCGGTCGGGCATTTTCGCCGGCGTTCTTTTGTCGCTCGGCCGCGCCATCGGCGAAACCATGGCCGTCACCATGGTAATCGGCAATGCCAATATACTGCCCACAAGCATTTTCAGCCCGGCCAACACAATGGCAAGCATCATCGCCAATGAATTCGCTGAGGCCACCGATGCGGTCTATGTGTCATGTCTCATCGAGGTGGGGCTGCTGCTGATGATGGTAACTCTTGTCATCAGCATGATCGGCCGGTATATCATGCACAGAATGAAAACGTAGCAGCGCCCAACAGGGGCGCCTTTGCAGCACTATTTATATAAACTGAGAAAATAATTGCTCATGCATACTTCAAACATACGGCTGCGCATCTTCAAAGACCGGTTGTTTCTCGCGCTGGTGGTGCTGCTGTCTTTTGCCATGATCGCGCCGCTGCTGCTGATTATTTTTCATATCGTGAAGAACGGCATAGGGGTCATCAGCTGGGAATTCCTCACGAGCATGCCCCGGCCCATGGGCGAAACCGGGGGCGGCATAGCCAATGCCCTTGCCGGAACAATGATGCTTATCGTGCTTGCAAGCCTCATTGCCATACCCCTTGGTGTGCTTGCAGGCATCTATCTTGTGGAACAGAAAAAAGGCGCTATTGCTGCCGGGGTACGGCTGTGCATGGAAGTGCTGCAGGCCGTACCCTCCATAGTCATCGGTATTGTGGCCTATGCCTGGGTCGTGCTCACCATGGGAACCTTCTCGGCCCTGTCGGGCAGCGTGGCCCTTGCCATCATGATGCTGCCGGTGATTGTGCGCTCCACAGAGGAAACACTGCGGCTTATTCCCGATAATCTCAGGGAGGCATCCCTTGCCCTGGGCGTATCATATTCGCGCACCGTCCTGAAAATCATCGTGCCATCGGGCCTCACGGGCATTCTCACCGGCATTCTTCTTGCCCTTGCGCGCATAACCGGCGAGACAGCGCCGCTGCTGTTTACCGCTTTCGGCAACCCGTACATGAGCCTGAACGTACTGAAGCCTGTAGACAGCCTGCCGCTCATGATTTTTAACTATGCCACCAGCCCTTATCCCGAGTGGCATGCCAAAGCCTGGGGAGCAGCCCTTGTGCTCGTGGTTTTTGTGCTGGGAATGAACTTTTTTGCAAAGGTGATAGCAAAGCGATGGAAAGTCCAGTTTTAAGAGTCGAGAATTTTTCCGCCCATTTCGGCGATACCCCCGTGCTCAAAGACATCAACCTGTCGGTGCAGCATAACAAGGTAACGGCGCTCATGGGCCCTTCAGGCTGCGGCAAGACCACCCTCATCCGCTGCATCAACCGCATGCATGAGCTGATACCCGATGCGGGTGTCTCGGGCCTCATTCTGTTGCATGATGAGGATCTCTATAAAATGAATTCCATTCTGGTGCGCAAGAAAATCGGCATGGTGTTCCAGCGGCCCAATCCCTTTCCGACCATGAGCATTTATGACAATGTGGTTGCCGGTTACAATCTCAACGGCATAAAAATCCGCAGGGATGAGCGCGACCGCATTGTGGAGGAGTCGCTTCGCAAGGCAGCCCTGTGGGAAGAGGTGCGCGACCGTCTGCACCGCAAGGGATCATTTCTCTCCGGCGGCCAGCAGCAGCGCCTGTGCATTGCCCGTGCCCTTGCCATGAACCCCGATATCCTGCTCATGGACGAGCCGACCTCGGCCCTTGACCCCAAGGCCACGGCCCATATCGAGCAGCTTATCAGCGAACTGAAAAACAATGTGACCATACTGCTTGTCACGCACAATATAGCCCAGGCCGCCCGCGTGTCGGATTTTACGGCGTTTCTGTACCTGGGAGATCTGGTGGAATTCGGCACCACGGAAAAGCTTTTCACCGTGCCCGAGGATAAGCGGACCGAGGAATACCTGTCGGGCAAATTCGGATAATAGGCATTTTGGATTTGATTCCTGCGGAATGCTTCGCCGGAATGCGGATTGCAGAATGTTGATCGTTTTAGAATCTTAAAATAATACGGAGTGCTGATTGAGGGTTAAATCCAAAATCCCCACTCCAAAATCTAAAATGTATTGGAGTACCCATGCAGCCGGAACGATTAAACGAACTTAAAAGCGAAATCATTCAGTTCAGCGCCCATATCGAACGAATGATCGATAAGAGCGTCAAGGGGCTTGTCAGCCGCAATGAAGCGCTGCTGCTGGAGGTGGTCGATCAGGACGAACCAAGGGCCAACCGTTTTGAATTAGACATTGATGAGGCGTGCACCAACCTGATAGCGCAGTTTCAGCCCATGGCAAGGGAACTGCGCACGATCCTGGTTGTCTATGATATGAATGCCGCCTTAGAGCGCATGGGAGACCATGCGGTCAATATTTCAAAAAACGCCCTGGAGCTCATACCGGTACCGCCTATCAAGCCCTTCATCGACATACCGCGCATGAGCGAGCTGGTGCGGGGCATGCTTGCCGATGTACTTGACGCGTTCATCAACGAAGACCCGCAGCTTGCCATGGAGGTCTGCCGCCGCGACAGC
>CAYNVA010000099.1:0-10494 GCA_964400575.1 uncultured Thermodesulfobacteriota bacterium
CCAGAGCCTCAGCGTCGACGGAGGCATGGACTGGAGCTGGTGATTTAATAATTGCAGTACCTGTCGGAGCGCTGCTCCGCGCTTATGTAAACCGTCAACCCGAAAATTACATGAAGGAGCACCTATGTTTCCCTACGACTCACTGCGCGACTATGCCGCAGACCTGGAAGCGCGCGGCAAGCTGCTGCGTATCAAGGAGATGGATCAGGATGCCTATGAGATGACGGCCTTTTCCTATCGCCTCAATGACCGCCAGCGCGACAAGGCCCCGGGCTTCATCGTGGAACGGACGAAGGTGAACGGCACCTGGTATGACTCGCCCGTCATCGCCAATATCTATAACGGGTACAGAACGATTGCACAGTGCTACGGCGTCGAGGATCTGAGCGATGACCAGGGCGCCATGTATGAGGCCGCTGTCGGCCGGATTCTAAGCTTCATCAGCAAGGACTTCAAATGGCGCACCATCGAGCCCGTCACGGTCCAGAAAAAAGATGCGCCCTGCAAGGAGGTGATCCTCGAGGGAGAGAAAGCTGATCTGGGCACATTCCCCTGGATCAGAAACAACCCCGGGGACGGGGGCCAGTACATAAGCGCCGGGTCGGTCATCATGCACGATCCGGAGCTGGGACGCAATGTCGGCACCTACCGCATGCAGGTGAAAGGGCCAAGGAAAGTGGGCGTCTACTTCACCAACCAGAGCCACGGCTACAAGTTCATGACCCGGGCCATGGAGCGGGGCCAGGAGAAGGTGCCGGTGTCGGTGGCCATCGGCATTGACCCTATCTCGTGGATGATGAGCAGCACCCGGCTTGCCGAGGCAGGGGAAGATGAGTTCGCGCTTGCAGGCGGCTTCCGCGGCAAGCCCGTCGAGCTTGTGAAAAGCCAGACCAATGACCTGTACGTTCCCGCCCATGCCGAATTTATCCTGGAGGGCTTCATCTCAACCGAGGTGGAGGAGGAAGGCCCCTACGGCGAAATGATGGGCTATATCGGGAGAAAGAACTATACATTCACCATCGACATTACAACCATAACGCACCGCGTCAAGCCCTGGGTCTACAATCTCTGGCCGGGCATCGGCGGCGCGTATCTGACCCTGCCGTGGGATGTGGCGCATTTCGCTCGGCTGAAAAAAATCATGCCCCACCTGCTGAAGCTGCACACGCCGCCGGATGTGCCGTCGGTGATGATCGCCTGCATCGACAAGCGCCTGCCCGGTGAGGGCATTGAGATGGGCATGCTGATACTCGGGTACCGCATGGTTGGCTTCAGCAAGAAGGTGGTCATCGTTGTCGATAATGATGTTGATCCGACCGACCTCTCCCGGGTCATGCATGCCATCGGCACGCGCTGGCAGCCGGGCACCGCGGGCCTTATCGTCAAGCAGTCATCCCACATTCCCCTTGACCCGAGCTGCCGCGAAATGTTTCTGAGCAGCAAGATCGTCATCGACGCCACGCGGCAGCAGCCCGGCGAGGGCGGCCCCGATGTCTATCCCGAAGATAACCGGACGGTGATGGAGGAGCGCGCGGCCGGTGGGTTTGCAATCGTTGACAAGAAGTGGAACTCGTATTTCGGGAAGTAAAGACTCACGGTGATGCAGCATGCGGGCGAAGGCTCACGCATGCCGCATCGCGTTTCTCAGCTCGGGTTTTCATAAAAGACATACGTCGAAAAGTCGATCACCTCGCAGCAGACCTTTTTCTCTCCCGGGTCGACCTGGTAATTGAAGTTAAAGCATTTTTCTTTTTGTTGTAGCCATGCGCCCTTATGGTGAGCCTTTGTTTCGTTTGCCCGTGCTATATTCTCGCAAACGAAACCGGCAATGATGTCATGCCAATCGCTCGAACCGCACGGGCTGCCCTCACCAAAAGTTCACCTGTGCGCATATGGCTATAGTATTTTGAAAAATGCTCTAGCGTCAATAGAGCCTTTACCCGTAACAGTAGGCGGATTGCCTGCCAAACAGGGGCTTGCCACACAGTCTCCTACCATCATGACAATACCTGACTGATAGTTCCCGCACTAAAAAAGCACATGTATCTCTGCTGTTTATTCTATAAATTACAGCATATTGCTTGACCATTGCGTCTTGAGTGCTTACATTAAACTGTCTATCTGTTCCAGAACCGGTTCAAAACCATTCAAAAAATTAAAAATTTTTTGAAAAAGCATCGAAACAAAATGGTTTTCGCCATTCTTTTTATACTATATGCTGCTTCCTGGTTCTTGCGCCATAGGAGAATTGCTTAAAATGGACTGTATACTGTGAAATTGCCCCTCTTTAATGTGTGATGCAGCAATGACAAAACGCGACTATTATGAAATCCTGAATGTCAGCCGCAACGCCTCTGACGATGAAATAAAAAAAGCTTATCGCCAGATGGCCCTCAAATACCATCCCGACCGCAACCCGGGTGATGCTGCATGCGAAGAGAACTTCAAGGAAGCCAGTGAAGCCTACGAGGTGCTGCGCGACAGCCAGAAGCGGGATCTCTATGACCGCTACGGCCATGACGGCCTGAAAAATTCGGGCTTCTCAGGCTTCTCGGGCTTTGAGGACATCTTTTCGTCATTCGGGGACATTTTCGAGGATTTCTTCGGCCTGGGCGGTCTGGGGGGCAGGCGCAAAAACCGCTCCAGCGCGCGCCGTGGCGCAGATCTTCGCTACGATCTTGAAATCACGCTCAAGGACGCCGCCTTCGGTCTGGAAAAAAACATCGAGGTCAAAAAAAATATTGCCTGCTCTGCGTGCGCCGGTTCCGGTGCAGAGCCCGGCACAACACCTCAAACCTGCGCCACATGCCAGGGCCAGGGCCGCGTCATGCAGCAGCAGGGCTTTTTCAACATTGCCACCACGTGCCCCCGCTGCCGCGGAACAGGCACGACCATCGCAAGCCCGTGCAAAGCGTGCCGCGGTACGGGCAAAAAACTTGAGACAAAAACACTGAAAGTAAAAATCCCCCCGGGTGTTGAAACGGGCATGAAGCTCAAGCTCACCAATGAAGGGGAGCCCGGCGAACGCAGCGGGCCGCAGGGCGACCTGTATGTTTTTCTCCATGTGGCCGAAGATTCTTTTTTCCAGCGGCATAACAATGATATCGTCTGCCAGATACCCATCTCGTTTTCGC
The DNA here is from genome assembly GCA_964400575.1 of uncultured Thermodesulfobacteriota bacterium. Lineage (GTDB taxonomy): Bacteria > Desulfobacterota > WTBG01 > CAIYCZ01 > CAIRTM01 > CAIWCT01. The sequence continues at coordinate 3,135 of CAYNVA010000099.1, forward strand.
AGGCGGCCCTCGGCGCTGAAATCGAGGTGCCCACGCTGTACGGCCCTGAAAAGCTGCGCATCCCCAAAGGCGTCCAGTCCGCGGACCTGCTCTCTATCCGCGACAAAGGCATCCCCCATCTCAACGGCCACGGACGGGGCGACCAGATCGTGCAGGTGCTTGTGAAAACCCCCGGTAAACTTACCCGGAAGCAGGAAGAACTTTTCCGGCAGCTTGCGGAGCTTGATCAGGAAAGCGATGAAGACAAGAAGGGTTTTATCAAGAATCTGTTTAATTAGCAGCCTGCTTTCCCTCCTTCTTTTTTCGGCCGCACCTGCCCATGCTGCTCCGCAGGTCCAAGCGGCGCTTGCCGCTGCAACGGTTTCAACCGCCACCCCATTCACGCTTTCTATCACCGTCTCCTGGCAGGGCAATGCCGACCAGTATGTAATCGTGCCTCCGGAACCCGAGCTTCCCGAAGGCGTGGAAAAAGTTTCCTCCTGCTTTGTCTCTTCGTCAAGCGGCGACATGCAGCGCATGCACTATAGATTTATTCTGCTGGCGCTGAAAAATGGCGACTACACCATCAAGCCTGCTGTCGTGAAATACTGGGCGCGTGGTGAAGAAAAGGAACGTGCAGCCGAAAGCCAGGAAATTGCCTTCAGGGCCGTACGGTTTGCGCTGGTAGAAAATAATAAAAATCTTATTGCCATTATCTGCGTGGTGGCGCTGGCCAGTGCGGGTGCCGGCATGGTGTTTGTCGTGCTCAGAAGAAAAAAGGCGCGGCGGCAAAAAGCACCGGGCGGTGAGGCATCGGCGCTCGATCAGGCAGCAGACAGCCTCCAGCGCTGCCGCCAGCGTAAGCTTCAAGGCGATTATGCAGGGTTTTGCCAGGCAGCCCTTGACTGCGCGCGCATGGTTGCCCCGCAGGACACTGCGCTGGCCGAAACCCTTGCCGCCATGCTTGAAAAAGTGCAGTTCGGCGGATGCCGGCCCCCGGCTGAAGATCTCGAGCGCATACTGCGGCAGCTTGAAAAAAGCTCGGGCTGTCTGATCTCAGGGGATAAAAAAAACGAGCCTGACTATCAAAAATATTGCAAATAAAAATTTGTCTGATTTGTTTCATTAGTGTTTTTTAATTTGATTGGTGGAATCGGTTTTAGTATTATTGGCCGCCGATGAGCCCCATCGTTGTTACGTGAACAAATAAAGCCAATCGAACTAATTCAACAAATCGAACCAGTTGAACAATTTTTTGGAGATTCTCAATGCAGCCCAATATTCAGGAAATAACCAGGGAAGTTGAAAAGTACGGCCAGCTCACCACCGCCATCAGCGCCGAGGTCAAAAAGGTCATCGTCGGGCAGGACTATCTGATCGAGCGCCTGCTTATCGGGCTTCTGGCAAACGGCCACATTCTTGTGGAAGGCGTACCGGGGCTTGCAAAAACCACGGCCGTAAAAACCCTTGCCCGCACCGTGGACACGAGCTTCCGGCGCATCCAGTTCACCCCGGATCTGCTCCCGGCAGATCTCATCGGCACGCAGATTTACGAGCCCAAAACCGGGAACTTCAATATCAAAAAGGGCCCTCTGTTCTCGAATATCATCCTGGCAGATGAAATCAACCGGGCGCCGGCCAAGGTGCAAAGCGCGCTTCTGGAGGCCATGCAGGAGCGCCAGGTGACAATCGGCGAGACGACCTTTCCGCTTCAGGACCCGTTTCTTGTCATGGCCACGCAGAACCCTATCGAGCAGGAGGGCACCTATCCTCTGCCCGAGGCGCAGGTTGACCGCTTCATGCTGAAGCTGCGAATCAACTACCCCAACAAGGCCGAGGAAAAAGAGATTATCAAGCGCGTTTCAGACCGGGCCGATGAGACAATCAACAAGGTGGCAACGCCCGAGCAGATCCGGCAGGCCCGCGAGGTGGTGGGCAGAATATACATGGACGAAAAACTTCTGGACTATATCGTTGAGATCGTCTTTGCCACCCGGGAGCCAAAAGTTTTCGGCATTGATATCGAGTCGCTCATTCAGTACGGCGCCTCGCCGCGGGCATCCATTTATCTTGCACAGGCGGCAAAAGCCTATGCGTTCCTGCAGGGCCGCGGATACGTGATTCCGCAGGACATCAAGACCATCGGCCCGGACGTGCTGCGGCACCGCGTGCTTTTGAGCTACGAAGCCGAGGCCGAAGACCTGACCTCCGACGACATCATCACCAGAATATTTGACAATGTGGAAGTACCTTAAACCCGGTTGAATTGGTTATATTAGTTCAATTGGTTATGTTGGTTCAATTGGTTACATTGGTTGCCAATCAACTCATTGAACCCATGCAACCAATTAAACAAATTAAACAAATCGAACCAATTCAACTAATGGAACTAATGAAACCAATCGAACTAATGAAACAAATTGTATGATCTCTAAAGACGTCTTAAAAAATATCCGCCGCATTCATATCCGCACCAACCATATCGTCAATGATATTTTTGCCGGCGAATATGAAAGCGCGTTTCGCGGACGGGGCATGGAGTTTGAGGAGGTGCGCGAATACGCCCCCGGCGACGATGTGCGCGACATCGACTGGAATGTCACGGCCCGCTTCGGCCACCCCTTTGTCAAGGTCTACCGCGAAGAGCGCGAGCTGACGATCATGCTGCTGGTGGATGTAAGCTCATCCTGTTTTTTCGGCACGCACAGGCAGCTCAAGCAGGAGCTTGCCGCAGAGATCGCATCGGTGCTGGCATTTGCCGCCACTAAAAGCAATGACAAGGTCGGCCTTATCATCTTCAGCGACCATATCGAAAAATTCATCCCGCCCAAGAAGGGCAAGAACCATGTCTGGGCGGTAATCAAAAGCGTGCTCGAGCATCAGCCCGTGTCGCATAAAACCGATATCGCCGGCGCTCTGGGCTATCTCAACCGCGTGGCGCGGCGCAAGGCGGTGGCCTTTCTCATCTCGGATTTCATAGCCGCCGATTATGACAAGCCCCTGCGTGTGGCCGGCAAAAAGCATGACCTCATCCCCATATGCATAACCGACCCTCGCGAGCTTGATCTTCCCAAAGTGGGCCTGGTAGAGCTGCAGGATGCAGAGAGCGGGGAAACCATGCTCATCGACTCCTCTGACGCCGATTTCCGCACCGGCTACGGACTCCTTGCCCGCAAGCGCCTGCAGGACCGCTTCGATCTGTTTCGCGCCTCGGGCATCGACGCCATCGACATCCGAACCGATGTGCCCTATATCGATCCGATCATGAAATTCTTCAGAATGCGGGAGAAGCGCCTATGAACAAATCATCCCTGATTATAAGCAGTGCAAGCCTGTGCGTGGCCATAGCCGCGCTTGTGCTGGTGTACACAACCGGCAGCCGAACCGCAACAGGCATTGCCTGGACAGCCGAGAGCCAGCGCGAGCTTGCCAACAAGCTCAAAAGCGCGGGCCTGGCGCGGCAGGCTGCGCAGGAATATGAGCAGTATATCAAGAGCGCGCAGCTTGAGCCCAAGCAGCTTGCGGGCCTGTGCTATACCATCGGCAAAATGTGCATGGAAGCCGGCGACTATGAAAAGGCCCTGGCCTGGCTCTACCGCGTGGAGCTTGCCGATCCGCAGACCAGCCTGAAGGTTGAGCTCGGCTCCAGCATCATCAACTGCCTTGAGCGAACGGGCCGCCACAGCGCAGCCGAGTATGCCCTGGCCAAACGCACTTCAGCAACCGACAATGCCACCCGCACAAGCGGAACGGTGGTAGCGGAAATAGGCAGTGATAAAGTCTATCTTGAGGATATCAATGAATCATTTGACAGCCTGCCTGACTGGATGCGCAAACAGTTTGAAGGCAAAGAGGCAAAAGCCCAATTTGCAAAAAAATACATCGCCGATGAGCTGTTCTTTCGTAAAGCTCAGAAGCTGGAGCTTGACAAGGATGCCGACATCCGCAAAAAGCTAAAAATGTCTCAGCGCGAGCTCATGGTCAACCGCGTGGTTGAGGCTGAGCTGAAAGAGAAAATCCAAATAGAAGAAGATGATCTGAAAAATTATTATGATGCCCACAAGGCCGACTATGAGCAGAAGGAAGCCGTAAAGGTAAGCATCATTGAGGCAGTCAGCCGGGATGTTGCCGAGAAAATAATCAAAGAGCTTAAAGGCGGCAGGGATTTTAGCGCCTATGCCAAAGAAATATCCCTGCACAAAAACACTGCAAAAGACGGCGGCAGTTTCCCCGGCTGGGTGCGCAAGGGAGAGGATGATCTCGGCATCGGCAGCGCCGAGGCTGTTTCAAAAGCCCTGTTCAATGCAAAGAAGGGCGAGACAACCCAGCCCGTGCAGGCCGGCGAAAGCTGGTTTATTTTCCGCATCGAAGACACTCGGCCTGGAAAGGCTGTAACCTATGATGAAGTAAAAGACCGGGTGAAAAACGACTATTCCATGCAGAAGCTCAAAAGCACCTACAAGGCCCTGCTCGACCAGATCCTCAAAAGCTCGGATGTGAAGCTGCATCTTGAGGCGGTGACGGGTGAGGAGAAGAAGTAAGCACAAACGGATCAGGCCATTATCATTGAATATGGCATATTAATCATTACTGGCCATTGAATAGCATGCAGAAGGATTACCATACCGATTGCGCCATTCCGGTCCGCCACGGCGGAGAATCGTTATCCTGTAGAGACAGGTTTGAAACCTGTCTCTACGATTCCAGACAAGCTGGAATGACTGGACATCGTGCGTTTGGTTTCGGTTGTAGGGTGCGCTGCGCGCACCGAATAAAGACTGGTGCGCGCAGCGCACCCTACCTTTTCATCTACAATATCTTATTTGTGGTATTGCTCTGCTGTTCTTCCTGCACGGGCAATAAGCAGGACGCACAGAAAAAACCCGGCGTGCCGCAGGTAGAGGTCAGCGCCCAGACCGACCGCACCACAGCCACCCTCTCGGAATCCATCACGTTTACACTCATCGCCCAATATGACAAAACCCTCACGGTGAAACTGCCCGAGGTGGGCACACAGATTGCAGGCCTGCGCATAACCGACTTTGGCGAAGATGGGCCCAGGGAAGTCGACAACCGCATTGAGCATAAAAAATGGTATAAGCTGCAGGCCGATATTGCGGGCTCCTACATTATCCCCTCGCAGACCCTGTCCTATGCCGGAGATAACGGCACAACGGAGCTCAAAACGCCGCAGATATTCATTGAGGTGAAGTCTGCGCTCAAGCAGGGCCCCGATGCACTAAAAGACATTATCGAGATCAAGCCGCTGGAGCAGGTGCCCTACAACTGGCGGCCCTATATCTGGGCAGGCTGCGCCGCTTTCGTGGTGATCTGTCTGGGCATCGGCGGTTTTATGTATTACCGGAAGCGTAAAAAGAAGGCCGAAGAGCTGAAAAAACCGGCCCACATAATCGCCCTTGAAGAGATTGAAAAGCTGAAAAGTGAGCATCTCATTGAAAAAGGCATTGTGCGCGAGTATTATTTCAGGCTGTCGGATATTTTCAGGCACTATATCGAGAACAGGTTTTCCATACCCGCAGTTGAGCAGACCACGCAGGAATTGCTGCCCGAAATCATGCGCCTTGATGCCATGCAAGCCCCATCCAAGTCAGGCGTGCGGGAATTCCTGCACCACTCCGACATGGTGAAGTTTGCAAAGTACGTGCCCGCTGAAGATGAGGTGGGGCTTAACGAACAGAAAGTAGTCAGAATAATCGAAGAAACAAAAAAGGAAGAGACTCCGTCGCAGGCTGAAACTGCACAGCCGTAGTTCGATTGGTTAAATTGGTTCAATTCGTTTTATTGGTTAAAAACATCCAAATTAATCAAACGAATTAAACTAACAGAACCAATTGCACTAATAAAACCAATATAACCAATACAACAGTTTTTATGCTCCGTTTTCAATCACCATGGCTGCTTCTGCTGCTTGCCGTCATCCCGCTCATGGGATGGTACGGGCTGCGGCGTTTTGCCAGCGCGCAGATACGGTTTTCATCGCTGCACGTGCTGGGGCAGCTGAAAACTCCGAACACGCTGCTGTGGCGCAAAGGCCTCGTGTTCATGCGCTGCACAGCCATGGCTCTTTTCATTCTGGCGCTTGCCCGGCCCCAGTCGGGCATTAAGTCTACCGAGATCTCCACCGAGGGCGTTGATATCATGCTGTGCCTGGACACATCGGGCAGCATGCAGGCGCTTGATTTCAAGGAAGGCGGCAACCGGGTCCCGCGCCTTCAGGTGGTGAAGCGCGTGGTGAATGATTTCATCAAGGGCCGCAAAAACGACCGCATCGGCATGGTGGTGTTCGGGCAGGAGGCCTTTACCCAGTGCCCGCTCACGCTGGATTACGGCGTTCTTTTAAGCTTTCTTGAAAAAGTTGAAATCGGCATGGCGGGCGACTCAACAGCTATCGGCTCAGCGCTGGCCGTTTGCGTAAAAAGGCTGAAAGACCTTCAGTCCAAATCAAAGGTTATTATTCTGCTCACCGATGGCCGCCACAATGCGGGCAGCGTTACGCCACCCACGGCAGCCGATATTGCAAAATCCTTCAACATCAAGATCTACACCATCGGCGTGGGCACCGAGGGCGAAGCGCCGTTTCTTGTGGATTCATTCTTCGGCAAGCAGTATGTCTATCAGAAGGTCGATCTGGATGAAGACACGCTCAAGGATGTGGCAAACCGCACCGCAGGGAAATATTTCAGAGCAACAAACACGGAAGCCCTTGAAAATATTTATAAGCAGATCGATGCCATGGAAAAAACCGAGGTGAAGCTCAAGGAGTACATGGAATATGAAGAGCTGTTCGGCTGGCTTCTCGTTCCGGGGCTAGTGCTGCTGCTTTTAGAAATACTATTGGCAAACACGCGACTCAGAAAAATACCATGAGACACTTGTTGAATTGGTTCAATTGGTTTGATTTGTTTAATTAGTTGCAAAGCACAGGACAACCGATGCAAACAATAAATAAATCAACGAATACAACCAATGTAACTAATTCAAACTAACTGAATCAATTAAACCAATTGAACCAATCTAACTAATTCAACTAATAGAACTGTTTTTGTATGGACTTCGGCAATCTTTCATATCTGTTTCTCCTCTGGCTCATACCGGCGCTGGTATTCTTCTTCATGTATTCGTTCATGAAGAAGCAGCGCTACATTCAGGAATTCTGCGGGCCGGACCTGAGCCAAAAGCTGCTCCCGCAGGTGCAGAGGGGCCGCCAGAAGCTGAAGGCACTGCTGGTCATTCTTGCCGTTTTGTTTCTTATCATGGCGCTGGTGCGTCCGCGGTGGGGCTTTCACTGGGAGGACATCAAGCGCACGGGAGTGGATGTCATGGTGGCGGTGGATGTATCCAAAAGCATGCTCGCCCGGGA